>CAMYQS010000279.1 GCA_947296835.1 uncultured Atopostipes sp. | reverse complement strand
ATATTGGCTGACCCCAGATGGATTACCCGTTGCTTGTTATGCATGTTTTGTCATCGCCGTAATGACATCTTTATTTCCTAAAGCATAACCAATTCGCCAACCTGTCATGGCATACGTTTTAGAAACACCATTTACAATAATCGTCTGGTCACGAATTTCATCTGAAGTTGAGGCAAACGAGTTCGCTTCTGTCTGATTATAAACGAGACGAGAGTAAATTTCATCCGCTATAATCACGATATTATGCTCGACTGCCCAGTTTCCAATCGCTAACTTCTCTTCTTTTGTATAAGCAGCCCCTGTTGGATTCGATGGCGAGTTAATCAATACGGCTACTGTCTTGTCAGTTCGCACTGCCTCTAAGTCATCTACTGTTATCTTGTACAAATTATCCGGGTCGCCTTTCACAAAAACAGGTTTCCCTTCAGCCATCGTGATGTGTTCTGAAAAACTGACCCAATATGGAACCGGTAAAATGACTTCATCACCTGGATCAACCAGTACTTGGAATAAAGTATACAGAACGTGCTTTGCGCCAGCACCTACAAATACTTGATTGATATCATAGTCGACTTTGTCGAGTTTTTTGTGTGAGTCTACAATAGCTTGTCGAAGTTCCGGGATTCCGTTTGTCGCTGTGTAATGGTCAGCATCGTGATTTTTAATTGCGTCAATTGCCACATCCGCTATATACTTAGGTGTTGGGAAATCTGATTCTCCAACCGTTAGTGAGACCACATCAATTCCTTGTGCTTTTAAGTCGCGCGCTTTTTGTGATGCCGCTAGTGTTGCTGATTCGGCTACGTCATTTATGCGTTTCGATAATTTCATCTTGTCACTCCATTTCATAAAAATAAACGTACTTTACATTTAGCTTGTTGCCTATTATACCACGGTTTTTCTGAAACCAAGTACAATAACTGTCAGTTCTTTTGATGAAATGAATTAGTAAGTTTGTTCCTTTTCATATAACAAACTGCCTTTATCATCATGAACTCTTACATAATACTTTCTTAGTTTACTTTTCATCCTCTTAAATTCAGGACTTTCCTTACCAAACAACATATCCACTTGATAAATAACTTCTTCTAAAATATTTCCAGTCCCTCGAGATCCAAGTTCAAATCCTAATCGATCTTCTTCGGTTAATACTGAATTTACTAGTTTAGATTGTTCACTTCGAAAGGGTTCAGGGATATAAATATAAGCTTGTCTATTTTTAACAGCTTCTACAAATTCATCAAGATCCGCTACTTCTGTGATTGCATTTGCGTTTTCTAATTTTAACAATTCAACCCAAACAGTACTTTCACTCTTACCAAGTTCTTTTGCGAGCCTTTTAACCAGCGATTCCGGGTACTCTATAACTTTTAAATTCGTTGTCTGAGTATGCGTATATTTAATCTCAGATAACATAGTGTCTAAATCAACGGTTGTATCATTTACATAATTTGTCAGTACCATTTCAACAGCTCCTTTTTGAATTTTACACTTTAATTATATGATAAATATATTCATCAGCGCAAATATTTTAACGGAACTTTGTTGAAAGTTAGCTATTCGTAGTACACATAGACATGTTTCTGGGTCTCATAGCTGTAAAACTACTTTCCCAAAAAAAGCAATGACTCCTCAGCCATTGCTTTCTTCATATCAATTATCTCTCTGGAATCGTCCCATCTCGGTAACCTTGCAGGAGTTCTTTTAGAACATCGACTTGTTCGATAATTTTACGTCCAACATCTGTTTCTTCGATTTTACGGCGTTTAAGCTCTCGGTCCACTACTCGTACGGTTGACACGATATCTGATTCATTGCGAATCGCATCCTCACGAGAGGTGAATGGTTGATGAGCAACTAACTGTAGTCCATATGAGTTGTTTAAGAGTGTGTAGCCACCTAGACCAGTTGTACTCTGGTATGCTTTTGAATAGCCTCCATCAATTACAATCAGACGACCATTCGCTTTAATCGGATCTTCACCTGCTTTTTCTTTAACAGGAGTGTGCCCATTAATAATATGCCCATTATCCGAATCCACACCAAACTCATCTAAAATCATTAACACACAATCTTCGTTTTCACGTAATGCATAATACACATTCTTATGTTCTTCATGTGTCGTCGTATCTTCTATATAGTAGCGTTCAAACGTGGTCATCTGTGTTTTCCCAAATAACGGTGATACTGGTCCGGTCCATAAATACCAAATTAAATCTAAATAGTCATCATTATCCGCACTTTTTCGATTGATGAATCCTTTACGAACCGCGCGGTCAAACATATCAAACAATGACTTACCAGAATAAGTTTTTCCTGCTAAAGTAGCTGACATCAATTCGCCCTCTTTAGTCAATGGCACGCAACCGTGATACAACAAGTTATTGTTGTAAATTAAGTACATGCTACCTTTATTAATTAAAAAGCGAACATGTTGTTTTAGACGATCAGAATTTTTAATCTCTCTTATACACATCTGACGCTGCAGACGACTCCTTACGTGTAGATCTCGGTGG
>CAMYQS010000278.1 GCA_947296835.1 uncultured Atopostipes sp. | reverse complement strand
TAGCGACACTTAGAAGTTCCATTGTCGTATATTCTTCAAAACGTTTCTGCATCTGGCAACACCAAATCCGCCACTTGAATCATATTTAACTGTTTTTCTAAACTAATCGAACTTTTTACTGTTCCATCTGAAAACAGAAGGTGAGCAAAATCATAATCGGTAAAACTTTCGATATGGTCAGCGATAGGACCAGCTAATGGATTAGGATCACTTCTAAGTTCATGAATCACAAGAAGCAAACCACGTTCTTCCTGTTGACCGACGGCTCGAATCGCTCGTCGTAATACAGGGAATTTATCTCCATCCCGACTCGATATACCTGTGAGGAAAGTAAGAATATCAATGGCAAGACTTTCTGAATCCTTTTTCTTTTTCATAATGACATAAGGGTCAAGTAAACCTTTATTGCTTTCCTCACTGGTTAAATTAACAATATTTATTTCATGAGCAATTTCAGGCAACGTTTCTTTCCAATTTCCCCGTTCTGCCTTTGGATCAACAATCAGAGCTTGACCACCAAAGAGAACCGCATAATAGACAAGAAGGTTATTACTAAAAGATTTCCCGCCACCAAGTGAACCTAAGAAAGCAGAAGCTAACGCATTGGTGACAGAACCTTTCACACCTTGACTGGCTAGGCTTGGGTTGAGATACACATTTCTTCCAGTATCTAAGTTGTAACCAAAATAAATACCTTCCGTTTCTCCTAGCATTTGTGTTGCACCAAATCCAAGTCCTGCCAAAAAGTCAGAAGTCACGTATTGGATATAATCATTCATATACCGTTTACTGGCTGGGATAAATTCACTGTGTAAACCGATCATATCTCCAAATGGACGAACCAGTTTTACGTTTAAATCATCATAAAAATCTTTTACTTCATTACAGCGCTGTTTAAGTTCGTCTACATTAGAAGCAGATACTCGAATGACATAGCTTAACTTGTACATCGATTCTTTACTTTGGTCGAGCACATCTTCTAATTCATTTACCTGTTCCAACGCATCGATGACATTGCTGCCTGTTTCATTATCGGATTCCCAAGCATGGTTATCTAAATCTTTTAGCTCCTTTTTCTTATTCCGCACCGTAGACAAGGCTTTTTTGTTGGTGACTATTTCCACATTCATGGATGTATCAATCGGAAAATCGAATTGTTGTTGTTGATAATAAAAAATTTCATCCGATGGAAATTCTAAATCACCGACAATCGAATTAATCGTAAAGTATGCTACATACGTGGTTTGTTCTTCCTGATCGATTTTTAAATAACGTTGGTTTTCCTCAATTAAACAACGAGTTGGTTTAATCAGGTCATAACGCTTTATTAAAGTTTCCCTTTTTAATTTCTTTAGAGGGAGGGCATAGTCATATTCGTCATAAGCAATTCCCGTTTGTCCATGAAGATGTTCAATCAGATAGCCAAAGTCATTTTTATCTAGAGGGCGTACTTTAAAACGCCTAGATATTTTGTTTTGTAATAACGATTCCATTTTAGAAAAACGTCTAATTTCTTCATGTGGCATGGAAACAAAGTCTCCCATTAAATGATGGTTCACGTCACGGATAAAAGAAGATAGGGAAGTAGTCACTGACTTTCCCATCGACTTCATACTGAATTCTTCTTCATTCAGCAACAGTTTAAAACCAATAAAGAAACGATAGTCTACTTGATGTTCACCAATCATGGAAACTAGAGCTTCCGTTTGGTCATCAATACGCTCATAAGCAACTTCTTTTAATCGTCCTGTCACTAACTCTTTACTTCGCTCTTGCACAGATCGAATACTGCTTGCGGTACTGATCTGTAAAGCATGAATTTTACCATCTTGATTTTGTGCAATTAATTGACGGAAGTGATCGTGTACTTGTATTTTTTCGTCAGGTGATAAAAAAGAATAATTATAGGGAAGCAATTCATAATACGCAAAACATTCCCCATCATGGTTAAAAACAAGGTTATTCTCAAGATATTTAATCGGATACCGCATGGACTTCACTCCTAACAGCAGTCATGCTTTCATTTACTTTCACACGTTGTAGTTTGACGGGTTTTCCTGCATACGTAATCTTAGATCGAAACCAATAGGTCAATGCAGACTTAAGAAAGCTATACGGTTTTTTACCATCAAATGTTTTTTTACTCATAAACCATGTCAAACCCACTGGAATTCCGATATATTTTAATAACGCTCCATCGATCAAAGAAAGTGGGGGGAGGTTTCCTAACAACATGACGACTAATAGTGAAAGTACAAACCATGACATTTGATTGAATGTTACGGGAAAAGGTAAACGAAAATCATTAATGGCATAAATCACTTTTTCGACTGCCCAAATACGAGTATAGCTTTTTAATTTCTTCATATTTCATCTTCCTTTCCAAAAGAAAAAGCAGCCTGTACCAAACAAGCTGCATCTCCCTTTACTGCGTATATTCAAATACACCATTTGACGTAACAAGGAAACTACCCTCAATTTCTAGGTCACGTCCAAAGGCTTCATAATCAAAATAGC
>CAMYQS010000277.1 GCA_947296835.1 uncultured Atopostipes sp. | reverse complement strand
AATTGGTTAGTGTCTCAATATTCTCTGCCCCACCGAGTGCTGCTACGATTGTTGCTGCTTGGCTCGTGTCTCCGTCTACTGTCCCGTCTTTTATTTCACCAGGGGTTTGATTTTGTTGTTTTTCTTCAAAATCTTTCTTCGAGTATAAACGTGTTTCTTCTGGATTCGCTTCGCGTCCAACGGTTCTTAGGTTGAACTTCGTAATCGCAAATCGGAAGATTACGTAATATAGAACGAAGAATACTAAACCTACTAGAATATAAAACGGCCATCTCGTTTTTTCAAATCCTAGCGGTACGTTATAAAGTAGAAAATCGATGAACCCGTTTGGTCCAATTGCACGGACGTTCAGCATGTTCAATGCCACCATGCTCAGCCCACTTAATACAGAGTGAATAACGAATAGAATCGGTGCGACGAACATGAATGAAAATTCAATCGGCTCTGTTACACCAGCGATAAATGACGTGAATGCTGCTGGAATCAATAGTGCTTTTGCTCGTGATTTGTTTTCCGGCTTAGCAGTATGGTACATCGCCAAACATGCTCCGATTAAACCAAACATTTTTGAAATTCCGCGAGCATCCCAGATAACGCTTTGAGATAACATCGCTACCGTTGAGTCAGCCATCTCTGCGAAGTAAATGTTACGCGAACCTTCAAAGACGACGCCCCCAACTTCTGCTACACCACCAAGTGATGTATATAAGAACGGCGTGTAAACTAAGTGGTGCAGTCCTGTTGGAATTAATAATCGTTCTAACATTCCATATAGCATTAGACCGAAGTTTCCTGAACTTGTGATGAAGCCACCCAGTGAGTTAATCCAACCTTGAACGATTGGCCAAACATAACTAAATCCAATGGCTAGTAAAACAACGATTGGGATTAAAACGATAAAAACGAATCGTGAACCACCGTAAATTTGTAAGGCGTTGTCGAATTCTTTGTCAGCATATCGATTGTGAACGAGTGCTGCAATAATTCCCAATATAATCCCTAAGAAAACACCCATATCTAAGATTTGAACACCAAGCACCATCGCTTGTCCCGTTCCTCTTAAACTTTCGGGGTCAGCTAACGTCCCATTTAAACTCATGAATGCATTCATCGCGTAAATGAATACGAGGTAAGCGAGAACCGTTGTGAACCCTGCTTCTGCACGTTTCTTGTCCGCCAAACCAACAGCGATACCCACTGCGAAAATCAGACCTAAGTTCGATAAGATTGAAACTAACGAGCTGGATAAAATTGTTCCAAAACCAGTCGTGATCGGGTTATCCATAAATGGGAATAATTCCAGTAAACCAGGATTGGTGAATAAATTTCCGATGGCGATTAATAAACCAGCAATTGGTAAAATTAAAACCGGAATAAACATCGCGCGTGAGAATTTCTGCATGCTATTAAATAATTTTTCTTTCACTTTTCTTCCTCCTTGTTTTTAAGTCATTCGCAGTATATCGTGAAAACAGTTTCATAGAAAGGCATTTGCATCGTTTGGAAACATGTTTCGTCCATCCGGAACACAGTAGCAATTTTCGGCATAATGAAAAAACACGAATGACTGCTGGGGTCATCCGTGCCTCTTCATGAAATACATTGTCACTAGAATTGTTCTAGATATTTTTCGAGTAAAAATTCAAAGGTTAGTAGAACACCTGGGAAAAATACGTTCGGTAACATATTGCGATCATCCAATTGATGCAGATCCTTAACGGGAATATTTAAATTCGTGAGTTCAGCCATTCTATTTTCAGAGTCTTGTGTAAATGAAATCGTGAAAATATCTGCCTCAACAGCTTTCATGAGCTTGTTGTAGACTTGTTCGGTTTCACCCGATTTGGAGACAACAAGCATTGCACTAATATCCTCTAAATTGTTTTCAAAAATCCCAATCGAATCTGACCCACTCGACACAATAACTTTGCGTCCGAGGACGAGTAATTTCTTATAAAGATACTCTGCGATAATTTTTGAAAAGCCTGTCGCATAAATAAAAATATATTTTTCAGACTTGTTGAAGATATGGCGATTAAAGGTCTCAATCTTCTCTTCAGAAAAATTCGTTAAAATCGCTGAAAAGTCGAAATCTAAAATATCACTCCCCGCATCGTACGTATCAACTTTTGCTTTCTTTACAATCGGCAACAGCGAATAATACATGTCTGTGTAGCCGGTGAAACCCATCTTTTTAGAGAGTCGGATAACGGAGCTGGGTGACGCAAAGGTCGCATTCGCAATATCGCGTACTCCTAAATCCTGTATCGCTTCAATGTTCTCAACGACATAATCTAAGATTGATAATTCTAAATCGGTTAAGTTTTTACCGGAAGTAAATTTATTTAAATCCAAAAAAATACTCCTTTCTACTTGCGTATGCCCCTATTTCAGACGGCGAATGTGGATCGCCTGACGAATTGTATCGAGGGAATCCTGTGCCTGGTCCCCCATCTTCATCATCAAACTAACATATAAAGCATCTAAAATACTCAACTGCGCAATACGAGAAGCCAACGC
>CAMYQS010000276.1 GCA_947296835.1 uncultured Atopostipes sp. | reverse complement strand
TTTTCAAGCAGAAGACGTCATACGAGATTGCCTCTTGTCTCGTGGGCTCGGAGTTTTGTATAAGAGACAGGAGCAGATGGTGACTACGCGGGTGGTGTGAAGGCTCTATACGTATCAAACGACCTAGGCGATACCTTTGAATTCGTAGAAGTTTTGGATAACAACGAATAATTTAATAGAAACTTTACGCTAAATTAATACGTTATAAATTATTGTATGGCTTAATAAAGTTGATAAAAAAATGATAAAAGTAGGGGTACTCATATGATTGATGAAAAAGAAATGCTAGATACAGAGAAAAAGTTTGGTTATACCCGTAATGAGTGGAGCTGGATTTTCCAAGATTGGGCGAACTCAGCCTATTCTATTATTATCACCACAGCTATCTTCCCGTTATTCTATAAGGCAATGGCTAGTGGCGCAGGTGTAGCAGATGTCGACTCAACGGCATATTTAGGTTACTCAAACTCACTTGCGACAGCTTCAGTTGCTTTACTGGCACCAATTTTAGGATCAATTGCCGACTTTAGGAACTTCCGTAAGCCCATGTTCACAATCTCAACAATGCTCGGTATTATTACCGTTCTTGCTATGGCCTTTATACCCAGTGGCGAATCAAATGCTATTTGGATTACATTATTAGTTTTATATATTTTATCAAGTGTTGGTTTTGCGTCAGCAAACGTTTTTTACGACGCTTCGTTACTCGATGTCACATCGAATCGCAGAATGTCACAAGTGTCCAGTACAGGATTTGCGATGGGTTATATTGGAAGTACGATCCCTTTTGCAGGAATTATCCTAATGATATTAAACGTAGATTCTCTCCCATTCTCTACAGACCAAATTACTCGATTTAGTTTTATTCTAACTGCTGTTTGGTGGTTTGTGTTTACGATTCCTTATTGGCGTAACGTAGAACAAATGACAAGTATCGAACCAAAAGACAATATTATTAAAAGTAGTTTTGTGAAGTTGAAAGGAACGCTAAGTAGTGTGAAAGACAATAAAAATATTTTCTTATTCCTTTTAGCTTATTTCTTATACATTGATGGAGTCGGTACAATTATTAAAATGGCTACCGCAGTTGGAGCCGACATCGGCTTATCAAGTACGGTTATGATTGTGGTCTTGATGATTGTTCAAGTCGTTGCATTCCCATTCACTATTTTATACGGTTATTTATCGAATAAGTTTGGGGATAAACTGATGATCTATGTTGGAATCATTACCTACATTGGAATTTGTATTTTCGCTTTAACATTGAGTTCAGAATTAGATTTCTTTATCTTAGCTGTCCTTGTTGGTACAGCACAAGGTGGCATCCAGTCACTAAGCCGTTCAATGTTTGGTAAATTAGTACCAGATAAAAAGTCAAACGAGTTCTTCGGATTATATAACGTATTCGGAAAGTTCTCATCGATTATCGGAACAAGTTTAGTTGGAATTATCGGTCAATTAACAGGTAGCACATTAAATGGTGTGTTTGCATTAATCGGCCTATTTATTCTTGGAGGAATTTTACTAATTCCAGTAAAAGAGAAAGTTATCGTTGCATAAAACAAAAATTGTTCCACTGACTTCGTATTCCACTTTCGAAGTCGGTGGAGCCACTACCCAACTAATTAAAAGACTAAAGTATTTGTCACCGAACAGTCTTTGTGTTTTCATTTTATCAAATGATTAACTGATTTGGGAGTTTTTCAAATAATTAGTAACTGGTTTCCATTAAAATATAATTATTTTATTTACTTGAAAGAAAGTGGATGACGTTTTTCGAAAAATATCCCCTTCTCAAAAACTCATTTCTTTTAATCTTAATTTTTATTTGTATTTTTGGGGATGATTCTTAGAAGATCAAGAACTTTTACCGTGTTTTATTGGCTATAAATTTATTCTTATGATATTTGAAGATAAAAAAAGAGGAAAAAAGAGCAGATAGACTTTGAATTAAAAGTCTATCTGCTCTTTTTGATTTTATAGTATTTGATTTACTAATTTTTGTAATGCTTCTCCTCTAGCATACGATGCTTGTGTCCCATTAAATTGGACACTGTCAGATGCGATAAAGTTTGCTAACTCAATCGCTTTTCTCGGGTCTAGCCCATTCGATAAGCCGTATGCGAACGTTCCACAAAAAGCATCTCCTGCTCCAGTTGTATCTTTCGTTTCAACTTGAATAGTTGGAATAATCTCCACATCCATGTCTTCACCAGCCATATAAAATAAAGCTCCCTTTGGTCCTGCTGTCATCACAATATTCGTGTTTGTTTTTTCAGAGAACTTTTTGATCAGTGTTGCTGGGTCCTCTTCTTCTAATTGAAACATTTCTTTTGCTAGTAGTGCTAATTCTGATTCATTTGGCACTAACCAGTCTGTATATGTAAGAATATCTTCTTGCAGTACTTCTGCCGGTGCTGGATTCAAAATAGTAATTGATCCTTTATTTTTACCTTGTTTAAAACCTTCTAATATCGCTTCTTGGGGGTTTTCTAATTGAGACATCACAACAGCTGCTTCGGGT
>CAMYQS010000275.1 GCA_947296835.1 uncultured Atopostipes sp. | reverse complement strand
GTCGTATACAACGTAGACGTCCAACCAAAAAAATGGAGTACGATGGTGAAATTGAAGGAATGGCTCGTAAAGCCAAGAAAAATATTAAGCCAGGATACAAGCGTAAGCTTCGTACGAAAAGACGTGCTAAGAATCAAGAGCAACGCAGAGCTGAAAACCGTCAAAACAGAAGAAGTCGTTAAACATTAAAAAAGTACATCCAAAGCACAATTTTGTGTTGGGATGTACTTTTTCTTTTTTAGTTCTCTAAGTCTTTATTTTGAAGTAGCTTCTTTTTCATATCTGAAATACTAATGTAGTAAGTCAGTAGAGACATAACGAGTATGATTTCAAAATGGAAATTCAGTGGGAAGATTACCGCATGAATAAAGTTGACTAATAGTGTTGTCGGAATTACCGCAAGTAACACGATTTTGCAATGTTGAAATAACGTCAAACGCAAACGGCTAAATGCAGTGATGATTGAAGCCATTAAAGTCAGTGGGATAAGTTCGTAAATAAATAAGAAGAACTGCATGATAAATACTACTAGAATGAAGATGGCAATTGTCATATTAGATAAGTTACCAAATGAAGAAACAAGTGTTTGTAGATCATTTGTTGTTAAATTATCAACATCACTATATGACAGATAGTAGCTACGTCCGATGAAATTCATATATAGTCCATCTTTTAATAGGGCAGTTGAAACAGGTGCCTTCGTACGATTCGCATTACGGTCGATTGTATCTATATCCATTTTATTGTCTGGATCAAAGTAAAACATCATGCTATCAGTTTGATAGATATAACTTTCGTTTGCACTTGTTATTTCATTGTTTTCTAACTTAAATGCAGGGATTGATTCTTTAATGTCATTAAAATCATCACTGATGGTATTTAACATAGGGATGTACTGAAATAAAGAAATGAAAGTTAAAAGACCGGTTGCTAATAAGGCGATGGAGAAAAAGTGTTTCCACTTCATATTTCGCCCAATATAGATTTCTTTTGGATTTGTAAAAGCTGTTTTTATATAAGGTATCATTTTAAACTCCTAATCATTTTGAATATTTAAAGTATTAAAAGCATAACATATTTGAGACGGTAAACCGTGAAGAATGTGTAGTTATTTCGGTAATTTTTAGAAAAAGTCAAAAATTAATGCGTTTTTGAGAAAAATGGTTTAAACTAGGTGCAAGGAATTATACATAAATTAGTAAAGATAGTAGGTGTTTTCTTTTGGTAAAGAATAAAAATGTATTTCAGATGACGATAATTGCGATGTTGATAGCGATTTTAATCATACAAACCTTTGTACCTGTATTAGGTTATATTCCGTTAGGGCCTTTAGATGTAACAATTGTTCATATCACGGTTATTTTAGCAGCAGTTTTATTTGGTAATCGCACAGGGCTAATCGTCGGTACGGTCTGGGGGCTATTAAGCATGATTAGAGCTTACACTCAACCCACACCATTTAACGTTGTCTTTTTGAATCCTTTAATTTCAGTACTACCTAGAGCAATTGTAGGTTGGTTGAGTGGTGTTGTATTTGAAGCGCTAGACAAACGCACAGATGCTCGCTGGAAATATTCAGTGACAGCTATGGTAGGGACAGTTTCAAACACGATTCTAGTACTTGGTGGGATTTATTTATTAGCAGGTGAAACGTATGCAGCAGCATTAGGTATTCCTGTAACAGCGTTGTTGACAGCTTTAGGAGCAATTGTAGCGACGAACGGATTAATTGAAGTGATTGCAAGTATGATTATTTTACCGCTTGTAGCTGTACCATTGACAAAATTTTTAAAACGTAGAAATTCAAATGTATAATGCTTCCGATGAATAGAGAGGAACAAAAGAGATCGTGGAACGTAGAAAAAAGACTTGTCGAGACACAATAGCGATTCAGACACATCGAATTTTACCATCTCACACAAACTTTTATGGAAACTTATTTGGTGGACAGTTGTTGTATTGGATAGATAATGCGGCCTCTATTTCACAAACGAGGCTGACAAATACTTTAAGTATGACTGCTTCAATGGATAATATGAACTTTTTAAGACCACTTCCAGAAGGAAACTCAGTATGTATCGAAAGTTTTGTTGCGGGAGCAGGAAATACAAGTGTAGAAGTTTTTGCTAAAATTATCGGTGAAGACTTATTAACTGGAGAGCGTTATATTGCGGCGACCTCATTTTTAACATTTGTTGCTTTGCCTGAGGATAGAGAAAACTTCGTTATGCCTGAAATTATTCCGGAAACAGAAGAGGAAAAATATATTTGTGCAGGATACGAACAACGAAAAGCTTCTAGAATGCTACAAAGACAATTAGATAAAGAACTACAAACCCAATTAACAACTACAGAACCATGGAATCAAGAACGATTAGATTGATTTCGTGACAATTCGTAAAAATAATGCGAAATATTTTACCCACTGTTTTTGATATGATAAAGTAATAGTTGAGTAAGGAAGAGGACATTAATCACATACAAGGGGGATCTTTTTATGACTTACAAATTACCAGACTTACCATACGCATATGATGCACTAGAGC
>CAMYQS010000274.1 GCA_947296835.1 uncultured Atopostipes sp. | reverse complement strand
TTTTAACCCCCCCGGGCGCCCCTCTCACCCTTTTTTTTTTTTTTTTTTCACAAGGGTGTGGCCAAGGTTTTAAAATAAAAAAAAAAAAAAAAGGTTCATCCTCTCCGCTGCGCCCATTGCAACGGTTAACATCGACTACAAAAGATAACAAAGAACGTTCAGCTGATCGAACGAAACCAACATCTCTAAGCCAGAAAGTAGGTCAAGTCACAGGAAAAGTGCTTGGTGCGAAAAATCAGTTTCGTGCGAATATAGATCATCGTAAAGAACAAATGCATGATTTGCCTACCACTGCTCAATATGCGGTTCAACAAGGAAAAGAACAGCTTATAAAACCTGCCCGTGATTTTAAAGAAGGCATGAAGCAAGCAAAGGAAAAGAGACAAAAAACAGATACAGAGCGTAAAGCGAAACATCGTCAAACGATTGCAGATAGACGACAATCGTTGGATAAAAAGCGTACCCCTTCACGGGATACTGCCAGTCATGAACGACCAGTCACACATGATGTCAATGGATCGTTACATCTTGATGGATTAAAGAAATCAGCTGTTCAACAAAAACAAAAGTCAAGACCTGTCACACAAAAAGAATACATGAAGCAAACCAAATTACAGCAACAGGTATCGAGTCCAAACAGAAAGGAAAATCTGGTTCATGTCGAAAATCCCAAACAACCTATCAAAAATGGAACTCGAACTCTCAATGAAGAGCGTACTCGGCCAAAAAATAATCGAAAAATCATCAAACGTCCTTCTAAACCCTTAAAACATACAAATCAAAAACACATGAATAAGCGTCCAATCCAAGCTGTTAGGAGGAAACGCTAATGAAAGTCATGAAATTAAAGGTCATGTTAATTGCTGGGGGAATAGGCTTTCTTGCCTTTTTAGGGCTGTTAGCATTTGTAGCTATTTTTATATCGAATGAAGAAGATTCATCAGATGGTGGCGATTTCATTGATGATATAGGCGGTATATCGGTATCCGCTGATGTGTTAAAACATCAGCCAATGGTGGAGAGATATGCACAAGAATACGGAATTAGTGAATATGTCTCTACCCTACTTGCCATCATTGAAGTGGAAAGTGGCGGTAAATTGCCAGACGTAATGCAGAGTAGTGAATCGTTAGGGTTATCACCTAATTCCTTAGATACCGAAGCCTCTATTCAACAAGGAACAAAATACTTTTCAGAATTATTAAGCTCCGCAGAAAGAAACAAGATTGATATTAATGGAGTCATTCAAGCTTATAACTATGGCGGTGCATTCATTGATTATGTCGCAAAAAGAGGTTCCATGTACAACTTTGAACTTGCAGAGAACTTTGCGAATGAACGGTCAGGGGGCAGCAAAGTCACTTACTCGAATCCCATAGCGGTAAAGAAAAACGGTGGCTGGCGTTATGGTTATGGCAATATGTTTTATGTCGATTTAGTGAGTCAATATTTTATCTCGCGGCAATTTGATGATGAATTAGTTCAGACCGTAATGGATGAAGCTTTAAAGTATGAGGGATATCCCTATGTCTTTGGGGGAGATAATCCGAACACTTCTTTTGATTGTAGTGGACTGACGCAATGGAGTTACCAAAAAGCAGGTATTAATTTGCCACGAACAGCTCAACAGCAATATGATGCAACCGAATCGATTCCTTTATCAGAAGCAGAGCCAGGCGATTTAGTGTTCTTTCACTCCACGTATAATGCTGGAACGTATGTCACACATGTTGGAATCTATCTTGGAAATAATCAGATGTACCAAGCTGGCGACCCGATTGGTTATGCAGATTTGACTTCTTCTTACTGGCAGAAGCATCTTATTGGAGCCGGGCGTATTAAACAATAGAGAGGGTTGGAATAGATGAAAAACTTTTTTAAGAAAAAAGAAAAAAAAATGCTAGTAACAAAACCTAAAAAAACGAAAGTACGGACTGTTGGCACACGCAAAAAAACTGTGACTATTTTATGGATACTACTCATTGGCAGTCTTGCCTTTGCCATTTATAAAAACTTTACAGCGATTGATCAGCATACCGTTCATGAAAGAGAATTCATTGAAACTAGCATCATGGATACGAATGCGATTGAGAGTTTTACGAAAAACTTTGTCAAAGATTACTATACATGGAAAAACGAAAAAGATTCCATTGAACAACGAGTGGAAAAGATCAATGACTATTTGACAGAGGATTTACAAGCTTTAAATATCGAAACGGTAAGAGATGATATTCCTACTAGTTCCAGTGTGAGTAATATTGATATCTGGTCAATATCACCAGAAAGTGACAATACCTATGCGGTTGTATATTCGGTAGATCAAAAGATTATAGAAGATAAAGATAGCCAAAAGATTCGTTCCACCTATCGATTTTTGCTTCATCAAGATAATGCGGGAAACTTAGTAATTACACAAAATCCTACTTTATGGAGCATACCGAATAAATCAGATTATGAGCCACTACAACCTGAAAGTAACGGAACAGTCGATTCCTGATTATTTCGCGCTCCCGAGTCCGCCAATATCCAATTCGAGTCCACCTATTC
>CAMYQS010000273.1 GCA_947296835.1 uncultured Atopostipes sp. | reverse complement strand
CAATTCGCAAAAGAAAACCACGTCGTACCGAATGAAGAATACTTTGGTCTTGCAAAAGGACGTAACGTGATTACACTAGTTTTAGAAAGTACTCAACAATTCATCATTGATTATGAATTAGAAGATGCTGAAGGTAACAAACATGTTGTTACACCATTTATGAATGAACTTTATCATGATGAGGCGACAATTAGTTTTAATAACTTCTTCCATCAAACAGGACAAGGTAAGTCGTCCGATGCGGAAGTTTTAGCAGAGAACTCATTATACGGATTGCCAGAAGGTAGTGCGTTTCAAACATTAGGATCGAATAATACTTTTCACGCTACGCCGAAAATTTTAACAGAAGAAGCTGGCTATACAACGGCTGCTTTCCACGGAAATACCGGTTCATTTTGGAATCGAAATGATACGTACAAGAGTTTTGGTTACGAATATTTCTTTGATTCAAAATATTATGATTTAGGCGAAGGTCGTACGTTAGACTATGGATTGAAGGATAAATTATTCTTTAAAGATTCAGCTGAATATATTGAACAATTACCTCAACCATTTTATTCGAAATTCATTACGCTAACGAACCATTTCCCGTATCCATTAGAGGAAGAGAACGCATCGATTCCGAAGGCTAATACAGCGGATGAGACAGTTAACCAACATTTCCAAACAATACGTTATACGGATGAAGCAATAGAAGAGTTCTTTAACTGGATGAAAGAGTCAGGTTTATATGAGAATTCAATCATCGTTCTCTACGGAGACCACTTTGGAACGTCGAACATGCGTAATCCGCATCTAGCACCACTATTAGGAAAAGATCCACAAGAATGGGGTGCATACGATAACGTCCAAATGCAACGTGTCCCATTAATGTTCCATATCCCTGGATATGAGGGCGGAGATGTGAAAGAAACTTATGGTGGACAAGTCGATTACTTGCCAACATTATTACACTTATTAGGTGTTGAAACGGATAAATATTTATTCATGGGACAAGATTTATTGTCTGAAGAGAATAACCAAATATTCCCATTGCGAAATGGAAATGTCCTAACACCAGATTATCATTTTATTGGTTCAAATATTTATGATGCAGTCAGTGGAGAAGAAGTATCAGAAATGTTAACGAGTGAAGAAATAGCTGAGTTATCTAAAGTAGTTGAACTTGGTCAAGCAGAATTAACGAACTCTGATAAATTGTTAAATCTAGATTTATTACGATTCTATTCACCAATTGTACTGAATGATTGGAAAATGCCAGAGTATCAATATCACAATCAAATGTCTCAACTAAGAAACCATCCAACCAAAGATACTAGCTTAATTAATCAACTAAATGGTGTCTCAACGGTCGATCTTTATGAGTCAAATGCGCCGGAACTACCAGAGAATCAAACAGTCGAAACAAATAGTTCAGGTGAAAATACGCTCGATGAAGAGAATGCACCGACGGATTCAATTATCATGTTGGAAGACTAATCAAATCAAATTTAAAAGGAGTTTCAACCATTTTGGTTGAGACTCCTTATTTTTTATTTTTATTTAGAAAAGCTATTAAACGACCTGTCTCATTCGATTGGTGATAAATAGATATAATAGACCACCAAGTAATAATCCAACAATAAGTGTCGTAATCGCCGTAAACATCAAGTAACTATAAATTAACACAAGGTGAAATAGGACAACCGAATTAAGTAACCCAATTAGTAGATAATTACGTATAGACTTGTCATCGTGGTTCCAAATTATACGAATAAAATCAGCAAGAATAAAAAGGACTACAATCGCTATAATAATCTTCAAGCCAAAGCCACCCATGTGAAATGGGATGGCATAGATTAAAATAGAGATGAGGATGATAGCAGCATAGCGCAACTTGAGTTGGTTAATCATAGACCCAATCCATCCCCCAAGATTGAATTGCTGTATCCATTATGCCCGTCACACTTTTTGTAATCTCAATAGAAGAACGGTCCTCTCCGGTTAATAGCATTTGAGTTAGGTTTTCCATTTCATAACGTAAGCGTAAGCTTGAATCACCAGCAGTTACCACTTCTTCTTTACCATTGTTGTAAGTAATTGTAACTTTATCCGCGCTTGGATATTGGTTGAACGTCATATAGGCATCCTCGCAAACGACAACGCCTTGTTTAGGTAGTTTACCTCGGAAAGCCATCATGACATTCCCTAAAGTACCTTCTGTCGTTTGATAAGAAATTGTGCTCATCTCATCAACACCCGTCTCATAAAGGTTTACGACCGTACTGACTTCAACAGGATCAGCGTCTAAGAAATATTGCACAAATGCGAGTGCGTACACACCGATATCGAGTAGAGCACCGCCACCTAAATCAGGATTGAAGAAACGATTGGTTGAATCGGGTTCCTTTGTGCTACCAAAGTAGGCTGTCGCAAGTTTCAGTTCACCAAAATCGCCTTTGTTGATACGTTCTTTAATGATATCGTAAACAGGCATATGGTATATGGTCATGGCGTCGTCAACGAATAAATCTTTTTCTTCCGCAAGTGCTAATATTTCATCCAGTTCTTGTTTGTTCAT
>CAMYQS010000272.1 GCA_947296835.1 uncultured Atopostipes sp. | reverse complement strand
ACTGTGACACGATATCAAAATGATGTAACGTATAAATTTTTACTGTGACACGATACCTATTTTATGGTTATTTATAAAAGGAGCGACGAAAGAAAGCTCGGTACTTTAGTGCCGAGTAGTTCACACATCGACGTATTGAATCCAAGCTTCTGCAATTGCGGCATGACCTGCGACGGTTGGATGAACACCATCATCTCCGGTATAGGTTTCAAAACCATTCATGATCCCCTTCGCATTTAAAATACCATCTAGTGGTACAAAAGTTGCTTGGTAGTCATTCGCTAGACGTCGAATAATCTGGATGCGTGGATCAATGTGCTTGCGCCACGCCATTCGGTCTTTTGGATAAGGTAAAACATAAGGTTCCATAATAACGACTCTCGCATCTGTGCGATGAGCCAATGTTTTCAGTAGCCAACGATAATCTTCTTCAAATTTTAGTAAGGCTGCTTCATCTAATTTTTCTTCGTCATCAATATGCCACCAAACATCGTTTACACCAACTAAAATCGAAACGATATCTGGATTATAATTTAGACAATCCTTCTCCCAACGTTCCTTCAAATTAAAGACTTCGTCCCCGCCAATACCACGATTTAAAATGTGCAAGTCATACGATGGATACTGATTCCATAGGTGGGATGCGACGAGTAGCGGATAGCCTTTTCCTAAATCCATACTATCCGAACGGTCTCTACCCTCATCGGTAATACTGTCACCAATAAATAAGATCGTATGGCCAGGCTGGATCGCTACCTTATCGTTCTTCGGTTTATTTTCAAAATCTTGATGGATAAAATTTTGGTTGCTCATCTATATCAACATCTTTTCAATAAATTTGACGAAAGCCTGCTGACCTTCCTCAGTTTGTTTAAATACGCCTGCATTTTCAAGGACTTCAACAAATACTTTTCCGACACCTGTTTCAACAATCGACTGTACATTCTCTTGTGAAATGAGGTCATTTTCTGCTTTCAATTGGTCTGCCCATTGTTGGTGAATGGCGGCAACTTCATCTCGGTCGCCAAGTAAGTATTCTTCTACTTCAGATAATTCTTGTTTTAAACGCGGTGGCAAAATCGCCAGCCCCATTACTTCAATTAGTCCTATGTTCTCTTTCTTGATATGTTGGACATGCGGATGCGGGTGAAAGACGCCATCTGGATAGTCTTCGGTTGTTATATTATTTCTTAGAACAATATCAAGTTCGTATTGGTCGACATTCATTCGCGCAATCGGAGTGACCGCGTTATGCGGTGTGCCTTCCGTTTCCGCATAAATACCTACCGACTCATCTGTATAACTTTCCCACTTTTCCATAATAAATGTGGCTGCTTTCGCTAATTCTTCCGCATTTGATGCACGTAATCGGATAACAGACATTGGCCATTTCACAATACCCACTTCGACATGTGGTGCTTTTTTCATTTCAAACTTATACGAATATTCAGCATCTTGAATCGGGAAGTGATGACGCCCACCTTGATAGTGGTCGTGACTCAAAATCGAACCTCCGACAATTGGTAGTCCGGCATTCGAACCCACAAAGTAATGCGGTAATTGATGGATAATTTCCAGCAAATTAAGAATCGCTTGCGGTCCAACATCCATTGGTCGGTGCTCCATCGCTAGAAAAATTGAATGTTCATTGTAATAAGCATATGGCGAGTACTGGAATGCCCACGCGTCTCCCTGTAAATCCATACGTATCATGCGGTGGTTCGTTCGTCCAGGATGTGATAAATTTCCCGCATAGCCTTCGTTTTCAGCCACTAACGCATTCGCTGGATAGGACGTTGACTTGTTATATTTTGATGATAAAGCAATTTCTTTTGGATCCTTTTCTGGTTTCGATAAGTTAATCGTAATCTGAATCTCACCGTAATCCGCATCGTCATAGCTAAACGCAACGTTCTGCGCAATTTCTCGTGTTTTAATATAATTATTTTGTTGACTCATTTCATAAAAATCATCTGTTGCTTTTTCAGGGCATTCTTTGTACATCTCCCAGAATTGCTGATTTACTTCTGACGGTCTTGGTGTAATCAAATCCATAATTTGTGCAGATAAAATATCACGCGACGAACTTAAATCTTCGATAAGACCCGTTTCAACTGCGTATTCAACGAGTTGGTCTAAGATGTCCAAACGTGAAGTTGACCTTTCTGAAACTTCCGGCATTGTGAAATCTTCTTTACCTAAAATATTCAGCAGTCGATTCGTTGTGTAGATTTTATCGATGGGGTCAATTTCACCTGATTGAATACTTTGTTCAATAAAGCTTGTAATTAAGGCATCTATCTTCATATTCATACTCCATTTTTTTCTTATATTTTTCGTGCATAACTGGCAGTTTCTGCTTGGTAGAGCTCAGGTTCATACCCGAATTGATTGTGAAAATCATTTTTCACATTCTCTGTGAAAGCTTCGATGTGGTCTGTTTCAACTATTGCGATACAGCAACCACCAAACCCGCCTCCGGTCATCCGAGCACCAAGCACGCCCTCTTGTTCCCAAGCGCTGCGTACGAGTAGGTCCGTTTCATCCACGGTCACTTCATAAT
>CAMYQS010000271.1 GCA_947296835.1 uncultured Atopostipes sp. | reverse complement strand
CCGACGACTTACTTCCCATTAATTATTGAGGAATGTTTAATGATTGAGCCGACAGAAACGGAATCGAAAGCTGACTTAGATTATACAGCAGATGCTTTTATTAAGATTGCAGAAGAAGTAAAATATGATTCACTACTTGTCGCAACCGCACCGCACCGTACTTCAGTTCGTCGTTTAGATGAAGTAACGGCATCACGTCGGCCAGTGTTGACGTACAATCCAGAAGCTGCACAAGCTCAACGTGAGTTTGCCGAAAAACGTAAATATAGCTAAATAGAATGTTGAGCGTACGAGATTTTTCGTACGCTTTTTTATATTTCTGAAATGAAAACCATAAGACTGCATCCATTTTCGCATATTTTGCCATATTATACGACAAATTATTAGAAACAACGTAAAATAGGAATATAAGATTTTGAATATATTATCGAAAGGAAGATTTTTATGACTTTATTTTCAGTTTTTGGAATAATTATAGCCCTTATAATTGTTGTAGCTATATTTGTAGTATTTTGGGGGATTTCTGTTTATAACCGATTAGTTTCAGCACGCGAATTCGTTCGTAACTCGATGGGGAACATCGCAGCTCAAGTTGAATCAAGATGGGATGCGGTTAAGAGTTTAATTGATGCTGCGAAAAGCTATGCATCACATGAGGCAGAGACCTTGACTGAGATGACAGCCATGCGTGCAAACGTAGATCGGACGTCAGACCCAAGTACAGTTGAGAAAGATGATGCATTATTTCAGCAAGCAATGAATCGGATTAATGTAGTGGCTGAAAACTACCCTGATTTAAAAGCAGATCGGGTATATTCACAAGCGATGCAAGGTGTGGATCGATATGAAAACAACGTGCGTCAAGCGCGTATGGTATACAACGATACCGTTACAAAATTTAATCGCGAGATTCAACAATTCCCTTCCTCGATTGTTGCTGGGATGTTCGGATTTAGTCAGGAAGAGTACTTCCAAAGCACGGACTCTAAATCTGATATGCCACAGTGGTAAAACGGATGGACCAAGTGTTTAATATGAAATCGCTGAAAAAAATGGTAAGGATTCTGACTGTCATTTTATTACTGTTAACTTTTGCTTTGCCGTCAACCGTACAAGCGAATGATATCGAATCTATCCAGATTACAGCTACGATTCAAGAAAACGGTTCGGTTATTATAAGAGATCATCGTATCTTTGATGCTGAGGAAGGTACCGAACATTATATTTCTTTAGGAAACATGAATGATTCAGAATTAGTTAGTTTTATAGTTTATGATGAAAATGGTCAACCACTAGAAGATGTGGGGACATGGGATGTTGATGCCACGTTTGAAGAAAAAGCAGGCAAGTATGGCATTAACTATGCAGGTTCTGAAATTGAACTCTGTTTTGGTTTAGGTGAATATGGGCGTCGAGAGTTTACGATTGAATATGAATTAACGAACTTCATTGCGAATTTAGAAGACGACCATCAAGCTTTTTACTGGCAGTTTATCAACTCGGATATGGATCCAATTGAAAACATTCAAATTGAAGTACTAGCCGGAAACGGTTTTGAGTTTGTGAATCCAGAGACTCGTTTGTGGGCCTTTGGTCACGAAGGTGGTACCTCTGAAATTACGCCGAATGCATTGACAATGACGAGCGGCGAAGACTTTGCTCAGAGTGACTATATCGTTCTACTTGGTATTTTTACAGGCACACCTTTTGTGACAACGAATCAACGAGATGCTTCAAGTGAAGAGTTAATCGGCCAAGCGATGGATGGTGCCAGTTTAGATGGCTATAATTACCAAGACTTTTTAGATGGTGAAATTACAGACGATAATGGTTCAAGTAGTTCTGGTGGATTTAATGGTTTCCTCTGGACGATCTTTGCGTTTATCCAAATCATCGCACCGATAGCATTGATTTTGGGATTTTTATTTACTCGTAATCGCACAAGTTTTAGAAAAACAAAATTTGAAACGACCGTTACAGATGAGTACTATCGTGAAGTGCCTTATGAGGGTAATTTTATTGAAACGGCATACTTAACTCAATCGGATGTTTCAGATTGGATTTCGGCGTTCATTTTAAAATGGGTTTCAGAAGGACGTTTAGTCGATGAAGTTGAAGAAGTCGGTTGGATTTTCAAAAAGGATAAACTTGCTTTAAAAATTATGCCAGATCAGCTAAGTCCGCTGAATATGCGCGAACAAGAGTTGTGGAGCATGGTCCAATCTGCTGCGGGTGAGGATAATACCCTTTCTGAAAAAGAATTTAACCGTTATGTGAAACAACACATTTCAAGATTTAACCGGTGGACCGAATCTATTCCAAGGAAATCTGAGGAAGTTCTTAAAGAAAAAGGCTACTTGGAAATAACAACTGAAAAGGTATTGGGATTATTTAATCGTAAAAGTATTTCGGTCACATCAGAGGGACAAGAACTAGGGGACAATATTGCAGCGTTTAAAAACTATCTACAAGATTTCTCTTTAGTTTCCGAACGTGAAGTTTCTCATGTTCAGCTGTGGCAAGATTTAATGGTTTGGGCAGCTTATATGGGGATTGCGGAAGAAGTATACG
>CAMYQS010000270.1 GCA_947296835.1 uncultured Atopostipes sp. | reverse complement strand
ACGGAAGACACCGAAGCAACATCGACACAAATGGGTGAATTATCTGACTTACTAAAATCTGTTCAAAATCATTTGAACAATATGAACCAACAAGCGAATGAAACATTAGAAAGTACGGATGAAAGTAGCGAATCAATGTTAGAGGTTCTGATGAACTGGGCAGCAATGATTCAAAAACTAGAAGGACTAGGCGATTCAATCAGTACAGTGGATCGTGATATTCAAAATATTGAAAGAATGCTCGTCGTGATCCAAGAAATTGCAGAACAAACAAACTTACTTGCACTAAATGCTTCAATTGAAGCATCTCGTGCTGGAGACGCAGGTAGAGGATTCGGTGTAGTGGCGAATGAAATCCGTAAACTAGCTGAACAAAGTGACCAGTCATCACAAAATATCGACCAAATTATTACAGACATACAAAAACAATCTGCAACAATGGTTGAAGTATTAAATGATGCAATGAGCGAGAGTGCAACAACGTCTAATTTACTGAATGAAGCATCAGCTTCGAACTATTCAGTAACAGATGCCGTAAAAGAGTTATGCGAAAACATGACGCAAACGATCGAATATATTAAAGAAGTCGATGTGAAAAAAGACCAAGTACTCGTTGCGACAGAACATATTACAGCAACGGCACAAGAAAACTCTGCGAATACAGAACAAGCTTCAGCAAACTTAGAAGAAATTCTAGCAACAATGGAAGAGTTCACAAGTCACGTGCATGACTTACAAAAGATTGCTGATACATTGAATCATGAAATGTCGAATCTAGAAAAAAGAGAACAGTCGATTAAACAAGCAGAAGATACAATGAAAATCGATTCAGTCACAAGTTTTTAATAGAAAGGATAAAACAAAATGGAACAATACATCATTTTTCGTGTGTTAAATCAGAATTTTGCAGTATCCATTCTATCGATCAGTCGAATTATTCCACTTTCTGAAATAACACCTGTACCAGATACCGCCGATTATATAATGGGTGTGATGGAATCTGAAAAACAAGTAGTACCAATTATAGATTTATCAAAACGATTCTTCAATCAATCACTGACTCAAACCGACCAAACACAAGTTATCCTAATGTATTGGAACGACTTAGAAATTGGTGTTACGGTAGACGAAGTGGTTCAGATAACACATTTTGGGGAAGAACAAGTAGACTCACAACTAGAAAAAATCACAGCACTTGAAGATGCTGCAGAAGTAACACCAATTAAGAGTTTCATTCGTTCAGAAGAAGGTATCATTTTAGAAGTATCAGCAAGTGACCTCTTTGATATGAAAGGAACATTAATGATTCAAGATTTAATTGAATCGTATCTATAAAATCATGAGTTAGGGATGTGTGAATTGGAACAATATAAAGTTGGCATTGCAGAATATAAAATAACCAAAGCCCCTAATTCATTGATAACAGTAGGACTCGGTTCGTGTGTAGGTATCGCTTTATATGATCAAAAAGCAAAAGTAGGAAGCCTACTACACGTCATGCTCCCAGATAGTACGGGTTTTCGAGATACAACAAAATGGGAGAAGTTTGCTGATTTAGCCATACCAAAAGTAGTCGATGAAATGTCTGGAAGCCATCCATCGAACTTAGTGGCAAAAATAGCAGGTGGAGCAAGTTTATTTAATTTCACCTCGCAAAGTAAAACATTACAAATTGGCAAGCGAAACATTGAAATGGTAAAGAAGCAACTAGAAAACCTGGGGATCCCAGTATTAGGGGAACACCTTGGAGGCGGTTCAGGTCGTACCATGACAGTTGATTTGGAGTCATTTGATGTAACCGTTCGATTGGTGAATCGGGAAATCTATCATATTTAATACGAGGAGATATAAATGGGTATTAAAGTACTCACTGTAGAAGATTCAACGTTAATCCGGTTAATCATCAACAACACGATTAAGGATATGGAAGGTATTGAGTTAGTAGGGACCGCTGAGAATGGTCAGGTTGCACTTGAAAAAATCAAAGAACTAAAACCAGATATCATTACACTAGATTTAGTCATGCCCGTCATGAATGGTATTGAGACTTTAAAACAACTTCGAAAATTTACAGACATTCCCGTTATTATTTTGAGCGCTCGTAGTGATATGCGAACGACGATTGAAGCCCTAGAATTAGGTGCGCAGGACTTCTTAACGAAGCCAGAATCGATCTCGAAAAATAAAAGGGAATTTAAACGTAATCTAGAAGCAAGGTTCAGAGCCTTAGTTCAAAACGACCACCCACTACCAATTGTTTCCAAAAAAGTAGAGACAGACACTAAACCGAAGCGAAAACAAAAGCAAAAACATGAAACGAAAGAAGTTGAAGCAGTCGTTATTGGTGCATCAACTGGTGGACCAAAGATGTTAACGGCTTTAATTAAGACTTTACCAAGTACCTTATCTGTTCCAATTTTTATCGTACAGCATATGCCAGCAGGTTTTACGGCTTCATTTGCGAAACGCTTAAATACACTTGCGGATGTGACGGTTGTGGAAGCTGAACAGGATATGGTCATCGAACCGGGCACCGTTTATCTAGCGCCAGGCGGTCGACATATGGTGATTAA
>CAMYQS010000269.1 GCA_947296835.1 uncultured Atopostipes sp. | reverse complement strand
GTCTGCAGCGTTTGATGTGTATAAGAGTCAGGCTACATTCCGTTTATATTATTAGTGGTTATTGGTCTTGCTTGGACAGCAATGTTAGGTGGAGGAACGTCCGTTATTACGACAATTGCTTCTGAAAAGTTTGCATCATCGACCTTATTATTGATGTTAGTATTACGTTTTGTTTTATTCCAATTAGCTTATGGCTCAGGTATTCCTGGTGGATCACTTGTTCCAAGTTTAGCATTTGGTGCAATATTAGGCGCTCTTTATGGCAATATCATTATTGAACTAACGGGTATGGAGGCACATTATTTAAGAAACTTTGTTATTTATGGAATGGGTGGATTTTTCACAGCCACTACGAAAGCGCCTTTAACTGGAATCGTATTAATTACAGAATTAACAGGCTCAGTTGATCAGATGATGTCTATTTCAATTGTTTGTTTAGCGGCTTATGTTATTTCAGATTTCTTAGGGTTAGAGCCGACAGATGAGATTACATTACGTAACAAAACGAGTGTTTACCCAACGGTATTTGAAGGTAAAATTGTGATGATTGATGTGACCGTATCACATAATAGCCTGTTAGATGGCGAAAAAGTAAAGAATGTTGAATTCCCATTTAACTCTAAAATTGTAAAGATTCGTCGTAACAGTCATGAATTTTTACCACATGGCGATATTACATTACTACCAGGTGATCAGCTTCAAATTGGTAGTGATGAAGGGTTTATCTCACATGTTAACCGAAATATTCAAAAATTAAATGAGCCAAAATAGCGATGTAAAGAAAAAAGACTTTACAAGATGATTTAAACATGATACTATATGTTTCGTGAGTAAAGTGTGTCAAGTATATTTACTTAACACGCTACTCGTTAAAATTATTATAAACATTGAATGAATTAGGAGGAAATATAATGGCAGTAAAAATTCGTCTAAAAAGAATGGGTTCTAAAAAACGTCCTTTCTACCGTATCGTAGTTGCAGATTCACGTAACGCAGTAACAGGTGGAATTATCGAAGAGATTGGAACATACAACCCAGTTTCTGAAGCCAAAGAAGTTAAACTTGACGCTGATAGTGCAGTACAATGGTTACACAATGGTGCAAAACCATCTGATACAGTACGTAAATTATTATCAGATCACGGCGTAATGGAAAGATTCCATAACGAAAAACTTGAAAACAAAAAGAACAACTAATTTTCCATTTAGAAAATTATAAAGGATGAGAACATGACTGACACAGAAATGAGAAATTTAATTAATACGATTGTATCTGCACTTCTTAGTCATCCTGAAGAACTAAAATTGAGTCTTCAAGAAACAGATGATTTCCATGAATACTTATTATCTGTTCATCCGGATGATGTAGGGCGTGTCATAGGTAAACGTGGACGTATCGCGAAAGCTATCCGTTCGATTGTTTACAGTGTAAAATATGATGGACCAAAACGTGTTCGCTTAACGATTGTCGATTAAAGCTCGTCCGTAATAAGATCTCTCAAAATATCTGTGCTTACAGATTCTTTTTGAGAGATTTTTTCTATTAAAGACAATCATGCATAAAAAGCAGATTACTGGTATAACATTTAAAAACTATAAAATATTAGGAGTTTCTTATGGCAAATTATTTAGAAGTTGGAAAAATTGTGAATACTCACGGCATTAGAGGAGAAGTACGTGTTCAATCCTCAACAGATAGTCCAGAAGAACGTTATGCAAAAGGTTCACAATTAGTTGTCAAAATGTCTGACACAGAATATGTTACTGTAACTGTGAAGTCTCATCGTGTACATAAATTATTCGATTTACTAACATTTGAAGAGTACACAAATATTAATGAAGTTGAACATTTCAAAACACATTATCTAATGATTGATGAAGATTTATTACCTGAACTAGATGACAACGAATATTACGCGGAACATTTAATTGGTTCTGATGTAATCAATGAATCCGGCGAGCTAATTGGTAAATTAACAGACATCTTATTTTTACCCGCTAATGACGTATGGGTTGTTAAACGCCAAGGTAAGAAAGATTTACTATTGCCAAATATTGAATCAGTTATCAAAAACGTAGATCTTGATAGTAAAGAAATTACAGTACATGTTTTAGAAGGATTAGATACAGATGAAAATTGATATTTTAACCCTTTTCCCTGAAATGTTTGAAAGCCCCTTTGCTTACTCTCTAATTAAAAGAGCAATTGATGCGGCTCATGTAACAATTAACCCAATTAGCTTCAGAAAATTCGGTGTCGGCAAACACGTTATGGTTGATGACACGCCGTATGGTGGTGGAGCAGGTATGTTACTGAAACCCGAGCCCATATTTGAATCGATTGATGAAATTGACGACCAAAATCCAGGTGTTCCAAAACGTATTATCTTAATGGACCCAGCAGGAAAACCTTTTGACCAAAGTATGGCTGAAGAGTTTTCAAAAGAAGAGCACTTAGTCTTTATTTGTGGTCACTATGAAGGTTATGACGAACGTATTCGTTCCCTAGTAACGGATGAAGTTTCATTAGGAGACTATGTCCTGACAGGTGGAGAACTTGCTGCAATGGTTATGGTTGATGCAACTGTAC
>CAMYQS010000268.1 GCA_947296835.1 uncultured Atopostipes sp. | reverse complement strand
CGTCGTTGGCAACTTGGTTATATGGCGAGAATCCTTATGTAAACTTAGAGTTCTCAACTTATTTAGACCAGTTAGCTGGCATTGCACACGAAGGATACTTCGAAAAATTAATCGAAGACAAATTCTTAAACAATGATAAAAAAGTCGATTTAATCTTAAAAGCTGAACCTGGTAAAAATGATGCGCTTGAAAAAGACACGTTAGAACAACTACAAGCTTATAAATCAGGACTTTCTGAAGATGAAATCACAGAATTAGTTACACAAACAACATCGTTAATCGAGCGACAAGATGCGCCAGATAAGCCTGAAGACTTAGCTAAAATCCCAACATTGAAACGTGAAGACTTAAACGCGGATGTTGAGGAATATCCTATTACTACTACAGCATTTGGCGAAAACACAATGTTCTATCACGCTGAACAATTCACTTCAGGGATTGACTACGTACGATTGTACATAGACGTGAGCGACTTTGAAGCAGAAGAATTTGCGGCTTTAAGTTACTTAAGTAGCCTATTGTCAAACTTAGGCACTAAGAATTACGATGTTGCAAAATTACAAACTGAAATTGATACACATACAGGTGGTATTTTCGGACGCGTTAGTTTCTTTGAAAACAAAGACGGTGACATCCAGCCTTACTTTGTCTTAGCTGGAAAAGCGTTAGAGACTTCATTTGATGATTTAGTGAACTTGATGAAAGAAATACTTGTCCACACGTCATTCACAGATAAAGGCGACATTCTGAAATTAACTCAGCGTTTCATTTCAGGATTTGAAAGTGCGATAAACAATGCTTCTCACCGCCTAGTCATGAATCGATCACTTAGCCAAGTGAAACCTATTTCTAAATTAGGTGAATATACGGATGGAATTGACCATTTCAACTATCTAAAAGATTCACGTGACATCCTAACGGGTGATAATGCAGACACGCTTGGTGAAAAATTAGCCTCGACATTAGATAAATTGTTAAACAAAGAGCGTCTAAACGTTGTCTATATTGGATCTGAAGATCGTGTTGAAACGGTTAAAACACAAATTGCCGACGCCTTTGCTGATTTACCAAGTGAAGCAATCGGCGAGCCGGTTGAATACAAAGCAGGACCAAAACAAAACGAAGCTTTCATCACCGCACAAGACGTAAACTATGTAGGTGCAGGAGCAGACGCATTGGGTATATTTGATTACTCAGGTGCAGCCAATGTACTAGCTAGTGCCATCCGCTTTGACTACTTGTGGAATGAAGTCCGCGTAAAAGGTGGAGCATACGGTTCAATGTATAGCCACCGTCGTAACGGTTCGTTAGCCTTTGGTTCATATCGTGACCCTAATATCCAAAAGACATTAGACGTTTACAAAAAGTTGCCTGAATATGTTGAGAATTTAACGGTTTCTGAAGAAGAGTTAAATAAATATATTATCGGGACAATCAGTCCATTAGAGCAACCTAAATCAGCAGTAAGTAAAGGTTTAGCTGCACTAAATCGTCTGAAAACCGGTATCTCGGCAGCCGATATCAAAACATTAAAAGAAGAAATTCTTGCGACAAAATCGTCACAACTTTCTGAATACGCAAAAGACATTAAGCAAGCGTTAGAAGATGCAACGATTGTCGTTATTGGAAACAAAGCTCAAATTGAAGAAGAGAAAGATCTCTTTGATGAAATTTACACACTTTATTAAATAGTCGTGATCAAGCTATAAGACTAGGGTTTTCCCAGCCTTATAGCTTTTTCTTTTCTCACGAAGCTCTAGGCAAATCAATTGCAATTCCACACAGATATGCGTAATGTTTATAAAAGGGTAAAACTTGATAGGAGGCCGTTTCATGGCGAACATTTTAATTACTGGAGCGACGGGTACAATCGGAACTGAAGTAACCAAGCACTTAATCAAATCGCACACTTTAACTCTCGTCGATTACGACTTCTCAGATTTTCCAAAAGAATTAATGGAACAAGCAACAATCATCACCGATGATTTAGCGGATCCTGGAAACTGGGATGGTATTTTAGATGGGATTCATTATGTCATTCAATTGGCTGGTGACCCGGACGCTGGTGCTGAATTTTATGATAGCTTACTGGAGTTAAACTATAAGTTACCGCACAACTTATACGAAGAAGCAAAGGACGCGAAAGATTTGAAGCGCATTATTTACGCAAGCTCGAACCATGCGATGAGCGGCTACCCAAACGACACCCAAATGAAAGTGACAGACTCGATTCGTCCGGGTAATTTATATGGCGTTTCAAAAGCTTATATCGAAGCACTCGCAACCTATCATGCGTATGAACATGGGATTGAATCAATTGGTCTGCGCATTGGGGCTTACACAGTAGACGATACTGACTTACAAGAAATGAACAAATACCAATTAGCGAAATATCTTTCAGCGCGCGATATGAATCATTTAATTGATTGCTGTATTGAGGCTGAAATGTTGGAAAAATCACTCGTTGTAAATGGTGTTTCAAACAATGCATTCTCGCGCCTTTCAAATGAAGAGGCCCGTGTGAAACTAGGATACAAACCGCAAGATGATGCCTTTCAGATGATGGGTATTTTTGACTAGGAGGAATGGCAAATGGCACATATTA
>CAMYQS010000267.1 GCA_947296835.1 uncultured Atopostipes sp. | reverse complement strand
ATGTTGACCAGTCGAATATAGAATTTGGCACGATTAACAGTAATTTATACGATGTTTCTTGGCGAGCAAGTTTCATGTCAGGGATTTTATTGCCGATTATGACCTTTATTGGAAACCTGGCGTATGTATTAATTGCGATTGTAGGTTCTGTATTAGTTATTGGCAGCCGTATTCTAATTGGTGATATCTTAGCATTCATTCAGTACGCACAAGATATCCGACGACCATTAGAGACGATTGCTGAAATGGCAAACACCCTTCAAGAAACAATCGCATCTTCTGATCGTGTATTTGAATTTCTAGATGCACCTGAAGAAGATGAAGTGAATGATCATGATATTCAATCACCAATTGAGACCATTTCATTCCGTGATGTTGATTTTGCTTATGAAGAAGGTAAGAAAGTCATTGAAAACTTGAACTTAGAGGTTCACCAAAACGAAACGATTGCGATTGTAGGACATACAGGAGCAGGGAAGTCGACATTGATTAACTTATTGCTGCGCTATTATGATGTAACAAGTGGTGCGATTTGTATAAATGACACGAACATTCAAACGGTGACGCGTAATAACTTGCGCCAGTATTTTGGTGTAGTATTACAAGACCCATGGTTAATTCAAGGATCTATATTAGATAACATTCAATATGGAAATGCGGATGCAACTGAGGAAGAAATTACGAAGGCTGCGAAACAAGCCTATGCCCATCACTTCATTTCAGCTTTACCAGATGGTTATTTAACCGATATTAACGAAGAAGGAACGAATATTAGTCAAGGACAACGACAGTTACTAACGATTGCACGAGCGTTTGTAAGTGATCCTGAAATCTTGATCCTAGACGAAGCGACTTCATCCGTTGATACACGTACTGAACAGTTGATTCAAAAAGCGATGGCTAATTTAATGGTTGGGCGAACGAACTTTGTAATTGCCCATCGATTATCAACGATTGTTGATGCCGACATGATTCTTGTGATGGCAAATGGTGAAATTGTAGAAAAAGGATCACATGAGGAACTTCTAGAAAAAAATGGCACTTATGCCGATTTATACACTAGTCAATTTAAAGAATAAAGTGAATGGACACAAAGGTGACTTTAACGTTTTTGTGTCCGTTTTTTTTATGGGTTACTATTAGACGCATTCCAATTATTTCCGATATTTTAGTTGGTATATTAATCAGTGGAACTATTGCCAAAAAATGGTCAATTAGGATTAACAGTTGCATTCAGGAAGCGTTTTCAGTATAATGAATGTATGAAAATCTAACCGAGGTTAGCCAAACCATATTTTGTTTTTACTAACGGTTTTAATTGGTAAATCTAATTAATATAAAAAGAAGTCCTTATCATCATTACTCCCAATAATGATAAGGACTTCTTTTTGGATTTTATTCAAATGCAGCGTTTTTCATCACATCATAAACATCTTCAAATATTTGTTTTGTACCAAAGAAGAAGGATTCATTACCAATGTTTGTCGTAGGCTCCCCATTAAACTGTGACATATGCAGTCCCAGTTCATTTGCGATTAAAGCATAGGGCGCACGATCCCAAGGCTCTGACTCTGGGCTAATAAAAGCTCCGTTTTTCCCTTCAACAACTCTTAATGCATCAGAAGCTGAACTCCCAAGGAAACGTAAGTCAAAACCGTTTTTGGCTAAGAAAGACATTAAATTCGTTCCATTCATTTTACGAGGGTTGATACTGACGAACGCTTCATCTAGTGCAAAATTCTCTGGTGCTGAAATTAATTTGTCATTGATTGTAACACCTTGATCTTTTTCAGCAACGACTAAAGTATTTGTTTTTACTTCATAAATATAACTTAACATTGGTTCACCTTTTTGAAAGTAGGCAACAAGGATACCGTAATCATCCGCTTGTTTGATGAAGTTCGATGTTCCATCAATGGGGTCAATTACCCATAAGTGATCAGCCATCACATTTACATCGTTATTTGATTCTTCACCAAGAATAGTTTGCGTGCCGGGTAGCGAGTTAATGTGTTCCGTTAATTTTTTCTCTACCGCTATATCCACTTCACTTACTAAATCACGGAAATCTACTTTTTCATCAATTTTATACTCACGGTTTGAATGGATAAATTCTCTTAGATCTAGTAACCATGCTTTCATATTTTGATTGATTATTGCTGTATCCATAAAAACATCCTTTCAACTCTTTATAACCAATTGTTCACATCTTATTCTTATCTGTATTGTAAACTATGGTTACAGTAATTTTCGTAATGCTTGTCTTGCTAAGTTATCAGCACCTTTATTTTCACTTTCAGGTATCCATTCCACACTGAAATATGAAAAGTGTTTCATCAAGTCAAGTATTTCAAGAATAGAATTATGAAAATAGATATCTTTTGCGTATTCCTTTTGAATTGATTGTGCTACAATTTGACTATCTGAATAACAAAACGTTAACTGATCAGTCCAATTATTTTTAATGAGCCATTTCATACCTAGAATGACGGCTTGAAATTCTGCTTGATGATTATCTAACTGCTGGTCTAAAGGGAAAGATAGTTGTGTTTGTTCGTTATTACGAATGATTACAATCCCTATACCTACAGGACCAGGATTTCCTTTGACG
>CAMYQS010000266.1 GCA_947296835.1 uncultured Atopostipes sp. | reverse complement strand
GCTTTTGGTTCGGCATAAGCTGCGTTGGATTTCAGTATCGCATCCAGCACATTCGCATAAACTTTCGAACTACTGTCCATGCCATTCATCCAAACTTCCTGCACATCATAATAGTCTAAAACTAAATCCCCATGCCCAATATGGTCGGCATCGTTATGTGAAAAAATCAGTAAATCAATTTTTCCACCCAAGCCTATTAAGGAATCTAGGTACGATATGATACGCTTTTCGGAATCATCAAAACGTCCGGTATCGACTAATATCGAAGTACCTTCTTGTGAAATAAATAAAATACTAGAGCCCTGCCCAACATCTAAGATGTGGATCTGACTTGTATTCTCTCGTACGGGAGAGTCATCCTTATTACGCTTCGGTAATTCAAAATCGCTCATTTGTCTTTCGATACTAATCGTTGCTTCGTCAAGCTTCTCAATAATTTGAGCAAGTGTAATATCGCGTCGCCCAACAACGTATCCACCAAAGAAAATGACCATGACTACAAATAGTCCTAGTAGTCCTTTATTGCGACGTGCTCGCTCTTTTTTCGTTAATCGTTTTCGTTTAGCCAATATTTTCACTCCATCTTACGGTCTACAATTTCTTGCATATCTTGTGGTAACGGAGCAGAAACTGTGATCCGCTCTCCAGTAAAGGGATGGTCAAATCTATATTCACTACAATGTAGCGCTTGGCGATTCATAACGTCTAACGAACCGCCATATAAATCGTCCCCTACCAATGGGTGTCCAAGATGTGACATATGCACACGGATTTGATGCGTTCTTCCCGTATGTAATAAGAGTCGCACATGCGATAACTCGCCTTCTAATTGTCCAAGCTTTTCATACTCGGTTAGCGAAGGTTTCCCATCCGGACCAACCATTCGCTCGATAATCGAGTGCGGTGATCTTGCGATGGGGGCGTCTATCATGCCCTTCATTTCACCCAAATGCCCTTCAACAATCGCTTCATAAACCTTCACTAATTTTCGTTCGTCTAACAACTGCCCCATCATCGAATGGGCGAGCGTGTTTTTCGCAACCAACATTACGCCACTCGTGTAGCGGTCAAGGCGCGTCACAATGTGCACGACCTTATGCCGATAATCGTTCGCCAAGTAATAGTGCTTCACGCGACTCGCAACCGTATCACCACGGTGTGCAGGCGATGGGACTGAAATGAGGCCCACTGGTTTATTGATAATTAAATAATGATCATCTTCAAATAATATGTCCAACGGTTCATCTGTCGCTGCCAAATTCGGGTTCGGTTCTTCAACCGGTAAATTTAGCTGGACATTATCACCGGGCTCAAGCGGTTCGCGCACACGCACTTCATGTCCGTTCACCAAAAATGTTCCCCCATGAAATTTCGTCCGACCGATAATACGTCGTGAAATGCCCTTCTCTTTTAAAAAGTCTTTTAATCGTTCCGGGTCTCCTTGTTCTACAATCCATTGTGCCGTCATCTAGTTTTTCTCTCCAATAAAAGATTCACTTACGCGATCCCAAAAATTTAAATGGCGATAGCGCGCAAAACGTATCGACTCATCCGCTATCCTTAAATGCACTTCTTTTACATCACTCTCGCGCGATGTAATGTGGTCCATCGTCAGCAGTAGCTCATCTGAGTTAATCGCTTTAATGATAATTTCTTCATCTTTCGCAATAACCAGCGGCGAACTCAACGTACGGTACACGCGGTTATTGATTGATGCAATTTCAGACATTTGTAAGGCTTCGATACGTGGATGTAACACTGCGCCACCAACCGATTTACTGTAACCAGTCGAACCTGTCGGCGTTGAGACACAAATCCCGTCGCCACGGAAGCGCTCAAAATGCACATCATCGATATAAACATCACTCACCAACGTACCGCCAACTTTTTGAACGGTCGACTCATTCAACGCTAAAAAGTTATTTTCTGCGCGGTCCCCTTCGTAAATAACGGTCACATCTAATAGTGGATACGACACTGATTCACCGTCGTCATTCTTCAAACTCTCCACTAGAGACTCCAATTCATACTCACGCCAATCCGTGTAAAAACCTAGACGGCCAGTATGCACACCGATAAATCGAATGGCATCCAATTGATGCGCGTAACGGTGGAAGCCCGAAAGTAAGGTTCCATCTCCCCCAATCGTAATTAAAATATCTGGATTAATTTGGTTAATTTCAATATCGGCATTTTCTAATAAATGCCTTAATTTATTCGCTACTTCGACTGAAACGGGTTTATCATTATTTTGAATCGCAACTTTCATGAAAAATGCTCCTGTCTACTCTTTAATAATTTTGCTAAAACGTACACTCTACATTATAACATAAGTCGACTAAGTTCTGAGATTCGGATTGGTTTAATTTCATTCAAAGAATCCCACCCTGAAAGGCATACCCTTGACTCTATCCTGAAATCGCTAAATAATTAACACACAGAGAATAAGATGAAATGAGGGATGGAGATGTTTGAATCGATTACATTTAACCTAAATGAATTAAACACGATCACGATAATTTTCCGGATGTTATTAGCCGTTTTAATTGGTGGCATTATCGGAACAGAAAGGGATATGAAGAATCGCGCCGCTGGAATGCGTACGCATATGTTGGTCTGTATGGG
>CAMYQS010000265.1 GCA_947296835.1 uncultured Atopostipes sp. | reverse complement strand
GACTTATACAATACAAAGCGCGTAAATATTAAGGCACAAAGTTTATTTATTGATCAACTCAATCGTCTGGAGAAAGCTGAAATTAACGTATTCGTCATCCGAGGTAATCATGATTATCTAACGGAATCCGAACAAACACTGACACTCCCTTTCCCGGACAACGTTTATACTTATGATGCCGAAGTTTCGACACACACGATTGTCACGAAAGAGAATCAGCGCGTAGCTGTCTCTGGTTTTAGTTACGATTCGCAGTGGGTATTCGACCGTAAAATCGAAGAATACCCCAATCGAATGAATAATATCGACTTACATATCGGCATGCTACACGGTTCAGCGGATAGCGTGATCTCGAAGGAAGCGAATTATGCGCCCTTCACAATTCATGAACTGCAGTCGAAAAATTATGATTACTGGGCACTAGGACACATTCACCTGCGCCAACAATTAGCACCAAACATTCTTTATCCAGGGAATATTCAAGGCCTGCATAAGAATGAAACGGGTGAAAAAGGCTGTCTCCTCATAGAATGGGACAACCACACCCAGCAGACGCATTTCATCCCGACAGCACCGATTATATGGCAGACAGCGGCTGTTGATATTTCATCGATCCAAAACGTCGCAGAACTGTTTGAAGCCCTTCGTGGTGAAATGAAAACCCTAAGCAGCCAACAAGAGGTGTTAGTGCATTTAACCTTAAGTTCAAATGAAGACTACAATGAACAAATAATGAGCTTGATTCAGGAACCGCATTTCAACGAACAGCTGACGAAACAATTGAATCTACCGAATATTTGGATTGTGGCCGTGGACTTCATTTTAAAAGAAGTAAATGACACGCAAACACTTGAAAATCGCTATCCTGAAATGTGGCAGAGTGCGACGGATAAAGCACGAGTGGCGAACTCCTTTACTGAAATGACAGAAGGAATTTTTAAGCAGATTCCATCAAAATACTTAAATGAAACAAACTCAGAAGAGTACCGCCAAAAAATGATTGAAAAAGCAATCGCGAAAATTCATTTGAAATAGAAAGAAGGTGATTCCGTGCGAATGAAACGGTTAGATATTTATGGTTATGGAAAATGGGTGGATACGACTTTTGATTTAACAGAAGATGTACACTTATTTTATGGCATGAACGAAGCGGGCAAGTCGACGCTGATGTCTTTTATGCATAGTATATTATTCGGTTTCCCAACAAGAAATAGTACCTTATTGCGTTATGAACCAAGAGAGAGTTCACGTTATGGTGGGAAAATTACCGCAACGGATCCGCGATTTGGCGAAGTTATCATTGAACGTATTCACGGTAAAGTAACGGGGAATGTGACAGTGACGCTAGAAGATGGGACTACGGGAACCGATGAATTGCTAGATTCTGTTTTGCATGGGATGACGCGCGAATCGTTTCAACATATTTTTTCCTTTTCATTAACCGAAATTGAAAATGTTCATAAACTAAATAAAAATCAGCTAAGTCGCTATTTACTTAATATTGGCGCTCATGGGACAGAATATTACTTAGAGTTAGTTGACCAGTTTCAAGCGGATGCGGATAAAATTTATCGACCATCCGGACGAGTGTTGGCTTTAAATAAACAACTCGCAGCCCTTGAAAAGCAAGAACAGAAGCTAGCGGATTTAGAGAAGCGTAACGAAGGTTACCTTTCACTAATTGAACAATTCAATGCTGAAAACAAAGAGATTGAATCCATTGAAATGAAACAAAACCGCAGAGAGAAAAAGTTAGAAGATGCGCGTGAGTTTAAGAAACAACTTCATATATTTGAAGAGATTCAAACCCTTGAAGCTGAAATAATGAAAATTGATTTACCGCCATTAAAAGAAGACGGACGTTATTTATTAGATGAATATAAACGTGAAAAGTCTGACTTAAATGGCAAACTGCAAGAGGTTCAAGTGAAGACGAATGCGGCGAAACAAACATTAGAAGAGCCTGAAATGATTGAAACCTATGTTGAACATAAAGAAGCATTCAACCACTTAGAGAATCAGCTGCCAGAATTAGTCGAGCAACTTCGTGATTTTGAAAACATTACGGAAAAACGAGGCAATCTTCAAAAAGAATTGATTCAATTAGAAGAAACGTTACAAATTACAAACCACCCCGTTTATCCAACCCCATTTGATAGCCAAGTGAAACACACCGTTTTCAATTGGAACAAACAGTTAATGGAACAAAGAGAACAGCAACAGGCTCTCACGCAAGAAATACAGCAAACCACTCATGAGATAAATCTTAAGGATCAAAAGTTGGATCAGTATGATGAGTTGATGTGGGATAATCAAGAATTCAAAAATGTGGAAGAAGAGTTAAATACTCCAAAATCAACAAAGCAGAATAAACTACCAGCTGTTTTTAGCGCAATAGTTGGTGTTATCTTAGGTATTTTGGCATTCTTCACGCCAAGTCCGATTAACTGGATTGTAGGATTAATTGGTGTGCTGACGTTAACCCTAGCATTTATGCGAATGAAGCCGAAATCGTCCGTTCAACCAAATCTCTTTTTAGAAAAGGAGTATGAAAAACAGGTTTCCTATAAAAAAGAGTGGCAGAATTTACTGGGTGAATCCGATGCGTTACAGGCACAACAACAG
>CAMYQS010000264.1 GCA_947296835.1 uncultured Atopostipes sp. | reverse complement strand
TTCTTATGGTACGTAATAATTTTATCTTCTGTGGGTTGATCTAAAACGAGCGGCAAATCTAAATACTCCGAAAGTGTCTGCTTCGTGATGTCATTTTCATCCGGACCCAAACCACCAAGCAATACTAAAAAATCCGCCTGCTCTTCAGCTTGTTGTACCGTTGCTTTCAGTACGTCTGGGTCGTCTTTAATCATCGTACTTTTGCGCACATCGATTCCGAACGATGATAATTCTCTCGCTAAAAATGCAACGTTATAGTCCTGCGTCTTCCCTTGTAATAAGTCGCTGCTGATTGAAATAATCTCTGCTTTCATGATTTGCTCCTCCATCATTCTAATCTCGTACACTTATTTTAAAGATTCCCCGGCGAACTTGCAAAGAATACAAAAGTACACAGGTTTCAAGTAAAAATAAATCACTTCAAATTGCAAATATGTTATAATTCGATTAATTGCTCACCCGATTAAACGCAGCGTGGCAAAACTCACGAATTCATTAACGAAAGGTGTTTGAACAATGAACATTACAGACGTCGCTTTATCGAAAGCAACGATACAAACAAACCATTTACTCAACAATATCAACGCATTCAAGAGCCTCATGAACGCGGACACAAAATTCATGGCCGTGGTGAAAGCCGATGCCTACAGTCATGGCGCGATTCCTTTATCCCGTGAAATGGAAGCCCAAAATGCAGCCGACTTTTTTGGCGTGGCCCAATTAAGTGAAGCTTTACAATTACGAGAAGCCGGGATCGTAATACCAATTTTAGTGTTTAACGCGGTTCGACCACATGAGATGGCTTATGCCATTAAACACAACATAACAATGACGGTATTCACACCGGAGACGGCCGCAGAAATTGTGACAGTCGCCGAAGAGCTTGGCATAAAAGCCACTGTACATATTAAAATTGACAGTGGGATGGCTCGATTAGGTGTAACAACCTACGAAGCTGCGCGTGAACTTTACGATATTTTACAATCTTCTGCGGTTCATGTTGAAGGGATTTTCACCCACTTCGCGGATGCGAAAGAAAGCAGCCCTGAAAATTATACTCATGAACAATTTAGACGATTCAAAAATATCTTAGATCAATTCGAAGTAGACGGCGTGACTTTTGAGTTACGTCACTGCTGTAATACCGCGGGGACAATCAACTTCCCAGACTATCATTTAGATATGGTTCGCGTTGGATTAGGACTATACGGCTTGAACCCGAGCGTCAGTCATCAAGATAGCATTCAGCTAACGCCGATTCAAACGGTGGAGACAACAGTTACTTATGTGAAAGACTTCCCGGCCGGTGAAAGTGTCGGGTATGGACGCACATATGTATCAACTGAACCGATGCGTATCGCAACCGTTGCGATTGGTTATGCGGATGGGGTGGCAAAGAATTTAGCTAATAAAGGATTCTTCACTTATAACGGGCATCGTGTTCCAATTTTAGGTGAAGTCTGTATGGACCAAATTATGTTAGATGTCTCGGAAGTAGTTGACATTAAAATCGGTGACCACGTTACGTACTTTGGAGATCCAAAAGACGGCAACATTCAAATTACAGAAGTGGCCAAAACGGTTTCTGCTTCACAGTACGACCTACTTTGTCGAATGGGCGCTCGTGTTAAACGTGTCTATTCAGTAAATGAGGTATAATATGGCCGATAAAAAGAAGAAAACAAAATTAAAAACGATTCTATCTTGGGTTGTATTGATCGTTGTTTCATTTACAACAGGTATTTTGCTGGCGATTTATGCACCTAATTTCATAGAGAACATCGCTCTTTATGAATTGCTGTTAATTCTCCTAGCATTTTTTCTAAGTTTGCCGCTTCATATTATTTTACATGAAGCTGGGCACTTACTTGGTGGTCTGTTATCTGGTTATGACTTTATTATGTTCCGCCTGTTCAATACTGTTTGGATTAAAACGGATGAGGGCATTTCAAAGCGACGCCAACAGGTACAAGGAATTTTAGGACAGGCGTTAATGACGCCTCCTGAAAATGATGACAACCCACCCTTTCTACTGTATCACTCAAGTGGATTTTTGGTGAACTTACTAACAGGAATTTTACTGATTCTGGTTGGGTACATGATTTCAAACTCTACCGTGAGCCTCATGGTTTACGCTGTAGCTGTATCGGCATTTTTTTTATTCCTTATGAACTGTATCCCGATGCAACTAAATGATGGATACAATATCGTCGAACAGATCAAGCGTCCCGAAACGACAACAGAGCTCACCAACATTTTAAGACTTTACGGTGAAATGGTCAGAGGCACTTCTTTTACGGAGTTACAAAAATATATTCATTTAGATGACATTGATACGATTGAGAACCCCAATAATGTGACTCTTTTAACTTCACAGGCGGCTGCCTATCAAGAACAGTACGATTTTGAGAGTGCTCGGGAGATTTATGCTGAAATCTGGGAACAGCGCGATAAATTATTAGAACCACACAAACCAGATGCCTATTTAAATTATTTATTTAATCTATTAATGACTGATCCTCACCATAATGATATAGCGAAATTAAAAGAAACAACTGTGCTTAAGAATTATTCGGAAGCGAAGTTAGCGGATGTATTGAAAACACGAGCTGCCGAAGCCCTATACGTCGAT
>CAMYQS010000263.1 GCA_947296835.1 uncultured Atopostipes sp. | reverse complement strand
GGAAAGTCAATTAGAAGATTTAAATAATACAAATATTCGTTTATTAAATGATGCCTATAACGCAAGCCCAACATCGATGAATGCAGCACTTAACTATTTTGAAGATATTGAGGTTGACGGAGAGAAGATAGTCGTTCTGGGAGATATTCGTGAATTAGGTGAACGCTCAAAACAATACCACGAAGCATTAACGAAAGGTATTGACTTAACGCAATTCAAGGCTGTTTTCTTATACGGTGATGAAATGAAAGCTCTCTATGACAAGATAGCGGATGATCACGATCATGTTCGTCATTTTACAGGAGAGAAAGACACGTTAATTGCCGCTATAAAAGAAATAGCAGTAGCGGATGATTCGGTACTTTTTAAATCAAGTAATGGTACGGATTTACTGTCAGTAGTGGATGAACTAAAGAAATAAATGGAAGTTGATTAATCAGAATATGAAAGGACGGTGTAAAGATGATTGAAGGAATTGGCATTGATTTAATCGAACTGAATCGAATTGAAGTGTTGTTAGAACGTCAACCAGAATTTCCAACACGCATTTTAACAGCACGTGAAATGGATCGTTTTCTTGAATTGTCTAAACACCGTCAAATTGAATTTTTAGCAGGACGTTTTGCAACAAAAGAGGCCTTTTCCAAAGCGTTCGGTACAGGCATTGGTGAGCATGTGTCTTTCTTAGATATTGAGATTTTACCAAATGATGTGAATAAACCCATTGTTTATACGGATTTATATCACGGGAATATCCATGTGTCCATATCACACTCGAAGGAATATGCGATTGGCCAGATAATTCTCGAAAAATAAAAAGAGGTATTGCGCTAAAGCTATAGTGTGCTAGAATGGGAAGTAATTAAAATGTGCTCGAATTGTGGGAGGCCTGCTGGATAATGTCTGAAGAAATCAAAAAGTTTAACGTAGAAATCGATGCAACTACTTATGAAATAATTAATGAAGTCAGTGAAGAGTATAATTACACTGATAAAGAAATGGTAGATTATATCATGAAAAATGCTTTAGAAGAATATGTCCGTGTCTATCATGAGATGAAAAAAGGTTATATGGAAATGGCTAAAATCAATTTAGAGATTAGTCATGAGTTTGCAGTATCAGAAAATGAGGCTTTAAGCTATATCGATTAAATAGTCCTTATTTCTGTTTGAGTAAGGGGGACAAGGCTTTTGATGAAACGTGGAGACGTGTATTACGCTGATTTGTCACCTGTCATTGGATCAGAGCAGGGCGGGGTTCGCCCTGTGCTTATTTTACAAAATAATATCGGAAATAAATACAGCCCAACTGTAATTGTTGCTGCGATTACGAGTAAAATTGGTAAAAGTAAGGTGCCAACACATGTAGCAATAGGTAAAGAAAAAGGGTTAACAGAAAATTCTGTCGCATTGTTGGAACAACTTCGAACGATTGACAAACAACGCCTAACCGATAAAATTACCCATTTGAGCACAGAACTAATGAAAGAAGTAGACATTGCCCTACGAGTAAGTTTGGCAATCAATTAATACATAATGTGAAGCCCCCCACCTGATAAAGGGAGGGGGTTTCTATTTTTAATCATGAAAAGGGAGAAAAGTTTAGATGAAATTATCAATTAAACAATTAACAATTAATGCGATGGTTGCGGCAATTTATATTGTTGTTACGATATTCTTACCATCATACGGACCACTTCAATTACGTTTGTCTGAAATGTTTGCTCATTTACCCGTTTTTAATCGTAAATATTCAGTTGGATTAATTCTAGGTGTAGCGGTAGCGAATATGCGCTCAGAGTTTGGTATTTATGATGTGATTTTTGGAACGCTCCATACGGCAGTTTCGATTTGGTTAGTGTCTTTAATCATTAAAGACAGCGATAGCCTGATGAAGAAAATGATTATTAATACTGCTGTATTTTCAGCGACGAGTTTCATTTTAGCGTTAATGGTTGGTTATTTAACAGAACAACTCTTTATTTTCTGGACACTATTCGCAAGCTTTGCGGCAAGTATTGCAATTGTGATGTTCGTGACGATTCCAGTTGTTTTACTATTAGATAAGCGGGTTAATCTGAATCAGATAATGGAATAATATACGTAAGCATTTAGGGTTTTCATTTCACAAAGAACGGGTTAAGCTATAGATGGAGACTTTTGAAAAGGAGTTGTTTTTTAGATGAAAGCTTGGACAATTAAAGAACCGGGTGGGCTGGAGCAATTGGTGATGGTTGATCGGCCAATTCCTGAACCGGCCGAAGATGAAGTGTTAATAAAAGTTGAAGCAACAGCGGTTAATCGCTTGGATATTATTACACGTGAGAATAGATCGCTTGAAGAACCGTATCCGGTGTTAGGTGTCGAGGTTAGTGGGTTTGTGGTGAAAGACTCGCCAAACTATCCTGAACTAGAAGTAGGGACGCGTGTTGCAGGGTTGACGAACCAAAATGGATATGCTGAATATGTGGTTATGCATGCTGGGCATGCGATGCGTATTCCAGAGTCGATGTCCTACATCGAGGCTGCAGCGATTCCAGAAACATTTTTGACAGCTTACCAGACAATGTTTTGGTTAGGTGAATTGAAACCTCTTGAAACGGTACTGATTCATGCAGCTGGGAGTGGTGTTGGAA
>CAMYQS010000262.1 GCA_947296835.1 uncultured Atopostipes sp. | reverse complement strand
ACTTCGCATTTTACGGTGGGAATGATGATATCGCCCTTCCATTTTACGGTGCAGGTGGACATGGTTTAATCTCAGTCGTTGCGAACGCTCTACCAGCTGAACATCAAGAGTTATATGAATTGTCACAAACGAATCACAAAGCAGCGGTTGCATTAAACAATGCTTTATTCTCTTTCTCAGATGTTATCGGTGAAGATTTAAACCCACTATCGATTAAAGCTATCACAAGTCATCTAGGTTATGGTGCATACGAATTACGTTTACCACTATACCCATTAAACGATAATCGTGTTAAAGAAGTTGTTGCTGTTTATGACTCTGTAAAAAAAGGATTGGATAAATAATGAGAATTATTTTAGCTGGATATGGTGCAATGAGTAAACGTGTAGTTGCTTTAGCAGAAGAACGTGGTGACGAGATTGTAGCTTGTATCGTACCTGAGGACCAAAAAACACCTTATGAAACGATTCATGATTTAAGTAACTTGCCAGAAGCGGATGTTATTATCGATTTTTCACACCCTAACCTGACGTTAGAGATATTAAAAGATGATAACGTAACAATGCCACTTGTTATTGCAACAACGGGAAAAAAAGAAGAAATTATAGAACAAGCTCAAATTAAAGGTGAAAAACAAGCGATTTTCTTTAGCCCGAATATGAGTTATGGTGTACATGTTTTAACGAAGATCGTGCGTCTAGCAACTGAATTGTTGGAAGACTACGATATCGAGTTACTTGAAAAACACCATAATCAAAAAATAGACGCTCCAAGTGGTACGTTAAACTTATTATTAGATACGATTAAAGACGTTGAATCACGCAAAGATGCGAACCCTATCTATGATCGCCATAATAAAGACGAAAAACGTGACCCGAAAGAGATTGGAATTTCTGCGATACGCGGAGGTACAATCGTTGGAGAACACGATGTATATTACGCTGGTATAGATGAAGAAATCACGATTAGCCATCGTGCTCAATCTAAAGACATTTTCGCTAATGGTGCTTTAAACGCAGCCTCTAAATTAGTCAATAAAGAAAATGGTTTTTACAATTTCGATAATCTATAACCAGATGATGTCTAAGGATGACTAATGATGAAAAGAATAAATTATAACAAATTAACTAAAATTACACCTTATATTATTAGTGCAGCAAGTTTAATCTTTGCTGCACAATTTTTACTACATACATTAGATAGTAGCTTAACCACTGCTAACGTATTCTGGATTGCACTAACATTTGTTATAAGCCTACTTGTTTTTATAGGCTTACGCAGTGAAATGAAAACGGTTAAGCAAACAAAACTAAAGCGTGAAGACTTTCAGCTGCCCGATTTAGTGCAGTCTTTCTTGGTTATTGTCTCCTCTGCTTTAATTACATATTTCTTTACAGGGATCTTTAACACGACAACTATTTTCTCAGCTAGTTTGATTTGTGTGATTTACACCTATGTATTCCCTGATAATCAACCTGAAGCTTATTCAGGTACAGTAGCCGGTATGATTGGCGCTTATTTGTGCGAGAATTGGATCGTAGCCCTTACGACAGCCATAGCGACTGGATTAGTCTTTCTCCTCTTTAAACCCTATTTCCAAGGTGTTGGAGGCCGTGGTGGTTCGATACCCTATGTAGCGACTACTTTAGTTGTTCGAGTGATTTTTCAATTGAAACCTCGAGAACAAGTACCAATTGAACAAGAATACATTCTCCCTGCTTTCATCACAATTTGTGTCATTGCATTTTTGACATATACCGTACAAGAAAAAGGAATCTTAACAGTTGTAAGATCCGCAATGATTTTAGCATTTGTCTTTTCGATTATTATTCCAAATGAGCATTACACTATCACTACAGCTATGTTCGCTGGAACAGTCATTGGTATGTCTGCAACAAACAGAATTGATCATTACTACCAATTAATGCTGATAAATGTTATCTGCTTCTTATTATTTATTCCTTCATTCCATATTTTAGATGGAATCGGTGGAAAATTAGGTATTTTATGCTTGTTATCCTATTACGGAGCTCTAGGTTTTAAAATATTGATTGAATCAACTGGAAAGAAATACAAGGTCAAAGTTATTAATCCTTAAAAACCCAAAAAGCACTTATCCATTTACTAATGAAATAGGATAAGTGCTTTTTTGTTGGATTATTTTTTAAAAATAGCATTTAATGGTGGAACTACTTGTTTCTTACGTGAAACAACACCTTCTAATTGAACGGTATTCATTTGGATTGGTTTATTGAAGGCCATTTCAAATTGACGATACGCTGGGCCATCTACAATCGCAACTGAGGTATTTTCTAGAATGTCTGTTACTAAAAGGATGCATAGACTATAATCGTTTAATCTAGTCTCTTTACGCATAACTTCTAATAATTCCTCTTTACGAACGAGGACATCGTTTAAGTCAACTACGTTTACTTGACCGATGCGTACTATTTCATCACCCATTGGGAATGATTTTGCATCATCATTTAAAATGTCAATCGCTGATTTATCTGATATATCTGCTCCAGCTTTTAACATGTCTAAACCATATTCATTTAATGAGATACCCGCAATTTCAGCCAGTTCTTCAGCTGCTGTTACGTCTTCAGTTGTACAAGTCGGTGATTTCATTAATAATG
>CAMYQS010000261.1 GCA_947296835.1 uncultured Atopostipes sp. | reverse complement strand
AATGAGGGCATCGTACTCGTCAAAGAAACCTTCCATTTCAGCTGTTAACGTATCCCAGTAAGCCAGAACGTTTGAGTATTCGACACCTGATATTTTCAGACCCGAGCGGTAAAGTGCCCAACTCATTGTTTCCATATCGTCGATAGTGACCGGTCGATTTAAGCCAGATTCGATTGATGCCATCATTGCGGCAGTCTCGACTCCGTTCACTTGATAATACGTCTGCATCGCACGAATTCCGTCCGTTTTTGGCGTTTTCTCGACTGTGTCATGTCCTAATTCTCGTAACGCTTCCAGCGCCAATTTCACCGTGTTTTTCGCCTCGTCGGTTACTTCGCCACCAACAGGGGATACAAAGCTATAAGCGAATTTCAGCGGATGATTTAGCGGTTCTAGGGTATCTTCTTTTATTTCAGGTAAGACAAATGGCGCATCGAATTGTTCGGTCTGCATCACTTTCAACATCGCCCAAGTATCTCGCACAGATTTTGTCAAAGCAAAATGGATACTAGCGCCTTGCCAGCCACGGTAACTTCCAGGTCCAACAGGCGTTCGACCACGAGAGGGTTTCAGACCAATCAACCCGTTGAAACTAGCGGGAATTCGAATCGATCCACCACCGTCACTTGCGGTTACAATAGGTACAATGCCGGCTTTCAGCGCAGCAGCTGCTCCACCACTTGAACCTCCAGCATTTAGATTTCTGCTGAATGGCGCATTCGCAAATCCTAACAGCTCAGAGTCGGTTTCATTTTTAAAACCAAATTCAGGTACGTTTGTACGTCCAACAACGATGAATCCACCGCTTAAAACTCGTTTGACGAAATTGTCTGTATCCTGTGCCACATGGCCATCCATCAGCTTTGCGCCACTTGAGTCGGGTTGTCCCGCTTCACTTTGACCTAAGTCTTTCAGCAAAATCGGTACCCCGTAAAATGGCGGTAAATTCTCCCATTCTTCTGAGCTCAAACCAATTAATCCTTGGTCGTATTCTGCAGCTTTCGCACGTGCTTCTTCGGCCTGAATGTGTACGACCGCGTTTAGTTTCGAGTTTAATCGCTCGATATTTTCTAACGCTGCCTCCACTAATTCGCTGGCTGTCATTTCATGTTTTCGGATTTTTTGCGCGTAAAATGTCGCGTCCTGTTCAAATAACACTCACATCTTCTCCTTTTAATAGAATCACAAGTATCATCTCGAGAATGGTTTTTAAACTCAATTAAAAGTTCCTAAAACCTTTCTTTGTGAAATAAGACCGTCAGATAAGGACAGCATTTTATTTTCAGATGTTGACCTGACAATGTTTTAGCGAACATATGTAGGACTTTGAAATACATTATTGTTTTTGAGTTGACTGAATAAAGAAAGAGAATATTACTTTTATAGGTAATTGCGTTATAATGAATCTAACGATATTTAATTAGATAGGGTGAAAAATAATGAGTGTCTTACAACGGACGATCCGAATAACGTTATCTTCATTACTAGCGAATTTAGTGGCTATACTGATTGGTCTACAAAATCCATACGCGGCAGGTATTATCGCTATACTTGCGGTACTGAATACACGAAAAGAAACGCTTAAACGAGCAAAAGAATATTTTATATCCACTGTTTTAGCCTTTACGATTGCGACGATGGTCTTTCTGATATTTGGTTTTTCAATATATAGTTTTGCCGTTTATTTGGCGATTTACGTGCCACTTGCTTATTATTTGAAGGTGGATGCGGGGATCGCACCATGTTCGGTTTTGGTAACGCACTTTTTAATTTCAGGAAGTGTATCCCTCGGTGGGCAGTTAAACGGTCTAGGGATTATGTTGATTGGTTTAACTTTCGCGTTACTTTCGAATCTCTGGATCCCATCACATAACCAAAAGCTCGAAACCTATGTGGTTGAAATTGAAAAACAAATGACACTAATTTTATTTATATTAGAGAAAAGACTATTAGAAGGTTCTAAAAATAACGATCGTATCAAAAAAGAATTAAAAGGTTTATGCGATTTAACGATTGAATTAGAAAACTTAGCCTTCATCGAATATGACAACCGTGAATTTTCGGATGACATAGACAATTACTATATAAAGTACGCGCAAATGCGTAAACGTCAATATCAAATCTTGAAGGGGATTACAGATTCATTAGAACATGTTGTTCCAAGTACAGATGAGAATAAAATGTTGGCATCAGTTTTTGGTGAAACGGCAGAACAACTAGACGAAAAGAATACGGGAGTAGAATTACTAAGTTATATTGGCGATTTATATCGTGTTTTTAGAGATTCACCGCTACCTAAAACACGAAAAGAATTTGAAGGACGCGCCATTTTATATAATATTTTAAATGAATTTGAAGCCTTTTTAGAATTGAAACGCGATTTTTACCAAGCGTTTGGTGAAACAAAAAAATAAATAATATGAGATTGACTAAAAAACGTAGAAATAATCTGCGTTTTTTCTGTTTTTAAAAGCCGATACCATCAATGTTATATACAGAAATGTTGTAGAAAGTAAAAGAAATGTAAATAGAGTATTGACATTTTGTCAGATATTGAGTATATTATTAAAGGTGTTTCCGAACACTAATGAGTAAGGCCCCTTGGTCAAGCGGTTAAGACACCACCCTTTCACGGTGGTATCACGGG
>CAMYQS010000260.1 GCA_947296835.1 uncultured Atopostipes sp. | reverse complement strand
ACACCAAATATTATAGAACCATTTAATAATAAGAGAGCTGTTATGAAATCTGAAAGGATTTTGAAATGGCTCTCTTTATTTATAGAAGTTTAAATGAGGATCTATATGACTACATTTTGCTTTATGTATTTATTTAAAAATGATTTACCGCAGAACAGTATTTGTTATTACCTGTATTGAACAATAGAACTCAAAAAAGCAGCAAACCAATATCTGGTTGCTGCTTTTAAACTGTCTGATTATTCGTATAAGCTCTCTACACGTGCTTGAACATCTTTGTCATCTAAATATTCTTCGTAAGTTGTATCTAATCGGTCAACAACTCCATTTGCAGAAACATGGATAATGCGGTTTGCGATTGTATCAATAAATTCACGGTCATGAGAAGTGAAGAGTACAGAACCTTTAAATGAAATTAAACCATCGTTTAAACTTGAAATTGATTCTAAGTCTAGGTGATTCGTAGGATCGTCTAATAACACTACGTTCGCGTTTGATAACATCATTTTAGATAACATACAACGAACTTTTTCCCCACCAGATAGAACGTTAACTTTTTTATTTACGTCATCTCCCGAGAATAACATTCTTCCTAAGAAACTACGTAAGAATGTGTTATCTTGCTGTTCTGCGTTGATTGTATATTGCCTTAACCAGTCAATGATTGATAAGTCACCATTACTAAATTCATGATTTGAATCACGAGGTAGGTAACTTTGAGAGGTTGTGACTCCCCATTTGTATGAACCTGAATCTGGTTCCAATTCACCCATAAGGATTTTATATAAAGTTGTTGTTGCTAAGTCGTTACGGCTTAAGAAAGCAACTTTATCATTAGGGTTTAAGTTAAAGCTAATATTATCAAGGACTTTTTCGCCATCGATAGTTTTTGAAAGGTTTTTAACGGTTAATAAATCGTTCCCCATTTCACGTTCAGGTTTGAACCCAACGAATGGATACTTACGGCTTGAAGGGCGAATGTCGTCTAAATCAATTTTATCTAGCATTTTCTTACGAGAAGTTGCTTGTTTCGATTTTGATTTATTCGCAGAGAAACGAGCGATAAAGTCTTGTAGTTCTTTAACTTTTTCTTCTTTTTTAGCGTTTTGATCAGATAAAAGTTTAGATGCTAGTTCTGATGATTCTTTCCAAAAGTCATAGTTACCAACAAATAATTGGATTTTACCAAAGTCAACATCACAAATATGCGTACATACTGTATTTAGGAAGTAACGGTCATGGGATACAACGATAACAGTGTTTGGAAAGTTGAAGATAAATTCACTTAACCAGTTAATTGTTAAATCGTCTAATCCGTTCGTTGGCTCATCCAGTAATAGAACATCAGGTTCACCGAATAATGCTTGAGCAAGTAAAACACGAACTTTATCTTTTTCTAAAAGTTCACTCATATCTTTATGGTGTAAATCTTCTGAAATACCTAGACCGTATAATAATTGAGCAGCCTCTGATTCAGCTTCCCAACCATTTAGTTCAGCAAAACGCGCTTCTAATTCACCTGCACGGACACCATCTTCTTCAGTGAATTCTGGCTTCATGTAGATTGCATCTTTTTCATTACGGACATCGTATAATTCTTTGTGTCCCATTATGACTGTATCCAGTACTTGGAATTCTTCAAATCCAAAGTGATCCTGGCTTAGGGTAGCGATACGTTTGTTAGGTTCTGTGAAAATATCACCTGTAGTTGGTGTTAATTCACCTGATAGTATTTTTAAGAAAGTAGATTTACCGGCACCGTTCGCACCGATCACTCCATAACAGTTACCTGGGTTAAATTGTAAATTGATGTCTTCATATAATTTTCGACCTGAGAATTGTAAACTTACATTGTTAACTGAAATCATTGTATAATGTTCCTCATTTCTTTTTAGTGCTGTTAATTTTTATCGATTCATTCATGTTAATTTTAGTTTTTGTAAACAACTATTGATTATACAAGAGATATAGAATACTTCAATAGGTATCGTAAATAAAGCGTGAAATTATAACATTTTCTAAGAAAATAGATGAAATACTTGCATTTTAAATTTAGATGCCTTAATATTCCTTTAATCTAATTTTAATTTAACGCAAAAGGAGGAGAAAGACATGATACAAATACACACAATTAATGAAATGCAGACTATGCAAAATAACATGTCTGCTCCTTATATAAGTAACAAACAAAATTTATTGCTCTTATTAGTTAAGTAGGATTGTTCCAAGCACGATTTGGAAGAGTCCTATTTCTGTTTAGGATATGGCTCTTCCTACTTAACTAGTTAAGACTATTAAGAGGTGGGCCAGTATAGGCTCACCTCTTTTTTTTACGGATTAAAATGGATAAAAAAACAGCTAAAATAATAGCTAAAATGGGGGAATGGAAATGTTTAAAAATATACGAGTATCAGTAGGAATCATGATGATAATGGTTGTCGGTTTATTGGTTGCTTGTGGTAAGAATCAAAACGCAGACAAAAATGCAGAAAACTCAGATGTCATTCAAATTGGATCGATGTTCGAGTTAACCGGTTCAGCTGCAGAATATGGTATTTCAATGAACGAAGCCGTCCATATGGCTGTTGATGAAATTAATGCAGCTGGTGGTATCGATGGTAAAACGATTGAAATTGTTGAACGAGATATTGC
>CAMYQS010000259.1 GCA_947296835.1 uncultured Atopostipes sp. | reverse complement strand
ATAAGATACTAGCCATATTATCACTTGGTGTACTTCCAAAACAACTGATTGGAAAACCTCGATTCGTCCCAAAGTTCGTCCAAACAGGGGTTGCAAGAGAGTAGAATCCTTTACTCATATAATGGTAAAACTTATCTGCAAATCCTTCTTCCCCTAAAATAGCTTCTGCTCGTTCTGCAATCGTGCGAATTCGTTCTTTTGCATCTTCGCCTTCTTGTAAGTAACCTCTTGAAAGAAAAGTCTGACTGTCTTCAGTTAGCCAGTAAAATGGCTCATAATTTCTATTTTTTACGCTTTGCATGTATCGTTTCCCCCTAATTGATTTTAAAATAAATCGTCTGCTGTCACAGATTGAGATCGTTTCGTATAATTGACAGATCGTTTTTCAAAGAAATCCACATGTTTAGTGCTTACGATTTCTTCATCAAACCATAGTGTTTTTTCGACTTCAACTGTATCCGTTTCAAAAATACGTTCTAAGCCGATTGCTTCTAGTGAATTATTCAAGCGATTTTTAATGAATTCTTGAACAGTATATTTTGGCATAAAATCAATCTCACCGTCTTCATAAATCCAATCTAATACATCTTTTTCAGATGCATAAGCATCTTTACAAAGGGTATAAATCTCTTCAGCCATCGCTTCATCAAACCACTCTGGATTCTCTTCATGAATGGTGTTAATTAGATCAATACCAAATTCTCCATGAAGCTGTTCTTCTTTTGACGTAGCTTCAATAACGTTTGAAATTCCACTAAATAAATTTTGGTGCTTATTGAAAGCCATAACAATTAAAAATTGACTAAACAGTGAAATATGTTCAATAAAGGCTGAAAATAACAAAACTGAAATGGCATAATCTCGGTTTGAACCCGTTTGTGCATACTGAATATGTGAATTCAGGTAGTCTATACGTTGATTCAAAGCAGGAATTTGTTCGATTTCTTCGAAAATACTGTTTAGACCAAGTAATTCTAGCAAGTGAGAATATGCATCACTGTGACGCACTTCCGATTCTGCAAATGTCATCCCTACATTTGCTAATTCGGGTTTTGGTAAGTGGTCGTATAACTTCGCCCAAAACGTCTTCACACTAACCTCAACCTGTGAAATAGCCAGCATCGCATTACGAATAGCTGTTCTTTCATGCGGCTGCACATTCACTTTATAGTCTTGAATATCACTCGTGTAATTGTATTCCGTATGCAACCAATACGAGTGCTGAATCGCTTCTTTATAGGATTCTAACTCTGGATATTCATAGGGCTTTAAGTGTTTTCTAGGTTTGAAAATATCTCTTTTTCTAAGCTGTTGTTGTAAATTTCTATACAAGATATAAGCTTTTGCTGTTTTAGGGAAGTTATGAGCAATTAACTCCACTTCAACCATATCTTGAATTTCTTCTACGTCAATGACGTCTTTTGTAATTTTTTGGATGACTGTATCCGCTACTTTATCTCGTTCTTCTTCTGTCAGTTCATTTGTTTCTTTGTTCGCTTTTCCAATGGCAGTTTTAATCTTTTCTCCATCAAACTGAACAACTTTCCCATCACGTTTCACAACATTCGGTTTGTCTGTTAGCAGTGAATCTTTATGTGTCCATTCCAATAAACTACTATAGACTGGTTCATGTGGTCTATGAATACCATCAATAAATACTTGTGGAACGGTCATTAACCCTTGATTTCGAATATAGGCAAGAGCTTTTTCATCCTCTTCCACATCAATTTCTTCATAAGTAACACCATTGTCGTTCAGCCAATTTTTTAAGCGATCACACCATTGGCAAGTTTTTTTTGTATAAATTACAACTCTAGACATACTTTCACTCCTCTATTTCTACTTATAATTTCCATCATTCCATAAAACAACTTCATCATTAACCAGTGATTTTTTTACATCAATAATTTTTTGGTTTGAACTCCCTCGAAAGGCAAGAGTAAAATCTTTTTCTGCTTCCACAAAACGACCGTCTATTAAAACATCAAGCAATTCGAGAAGTTCAAGTTTATCCTCGGTACCTTGCATAATTTCTTCCCATGTATATCCTGTCCAAGACCAAATATCTTTTTGATCACCGAACTCTTCGCGGACTCTTTTACATAACGAAAGAGTTACTTGGGTATTTAAAAAAGGCTCGCCACCTAATAAGGTCAATCCTTGGCAGTAATCTGCTTTTAGATCTTTGATTATTTCATCTTCTAATTCTTTCGTATATGGGCGACCATAAGCGAAATTTTGTGCAGCTTTATTGTAACAGCCTTTGCAAGCAAAGGGACAACCACTAACGTATAGGCTACAACGAACACCTTCCCCATCCACAAAGTTATATGGTTTATAATCTCCAATATAGCCTAAACTTAACTCTTCAGCCGTCCATGTAATCGGATCAGATCTCATTTTATTCAAAACCTTTCATGTGTTTCTGTCTAGCCGAAATTTCTTGATGGCGTCCTTGTACCATTGGTCGTTTTTGTGGATTTCCTAAATAACCGCATGTCCGTTTCACAACATCACAAGTAGCTGGATCCGTGTTTCCACAACTCGGACATTTAAAGCCATATTCTGTCGGTAGAAATTCTCCTTCGAATTCACACGCATAACAACGATCAATCTGTGTATTGGTTCCAAGATAGCCAACACGATCATAAGCATAATCC
>CAMYQS010000258.1 GCA_947296835.1 uncultured Atopostipes sp. | reverse complement strand
TTTTGAGGGTTTCCTCTTCCACCCCAGCAGTTTGCTTGTGCGGTACCAGTCTTCCCAGCTGCTACATAAGGTGCGCCAGAGAATACGGAGTATGATCCACCATATCCACCGTTCACTACTTCCCATAAACCTCTTTGAACTCTACTCATTTCTTCTTCTGAAACATTAATCGTATTCATTATTTTTGGCTCAACTTCCTCAACCAATCGACCAATTTCACCTGTTTCTGGATCTGTACTTCTGATTTCCGAAACAAGTCTAGGTGCGAATCGCGTTCCACCGTTTGCAATTGTTGCAGAATATTGTGCTAGTTGCATAGGTGTGTACGTATCAAATTGTCCAAATGTCAAGAACATTGTTTGTCCAGGGTTACCCGGTGTACTAGCTTGCCCAATTGATTCGTTCGGTAAATCGATACCTGTTGGACTACCTAGTCCAAATTGACGATAATACGTTCGCATTTCTTCCGCTACAGTCACAGGATTAATTGGAATCGAACGGTCTGGAACATAGTTATAATAACCGCCCATGCGTAGTGCAATATGTGACATATAAACGTTTGATGAATATTTTAAGGCTGTTATATCATTAACCTCTACACGACCATGACGGTTAAATACAGATGAAATGTCTTGTGATCCTTTAATCCTTAGACGTTGATCCACCATCGAGTTATTCTCTAGTGAAATAACCCCATCCATGTACCCCATTAAAACAGTTGCGGCCTTAACTGACGACCCCATCTCAAAAGCACTCTGAATTGTATCAAGTGTTCCATCAACTACATTGCCATTTTCATCTTCTTTAATACCACTTACTGCTAAAACATCTCCATTATTTGGATCAATTGCAACAGCGTAAGCACCGTTACTCAGCCCACGTCGTTTATTAAATGTTTCTCGAACAATTTGGTCCACTTTCTCTTGGAACTCCAAATCAATCGTTAGAACTAAATTATCTCCTGGGCTTCCAGAATAAATCACTTCTTGATTTATAACGTCTCCTTGTGCTGAGGTTTCTGTTATCGAACGTGATTTACTTCCACGTAATACTTCTTCATACTGTGACTCAATTTGACTACGACCTACTCGGTCATTTCTAGAATAGCCTCTAGCTAGATATTCACTGGCGCTTTCTTCTGGAACACCTTGGTCTTCCGTTGTAACGCGTCCTAATACCGAACTGAGGGTATTCTCCTCAGGATATACTCTATCCCAGTCCATCGCTGTTTTTACGCCCGGTAATAATAACGAATGTTCACTAACACGAGCTTTCTCTTCCTCTGTTACATTTTCAGTTTTTACGTTAACCGTACTTAAAGCGTAAGCTGAATTCATTTTTGTGAAAATTGCCACTGCTTTTAAATCATAATCCGTAAACTGCATAACTTCAGCTTCTGAAATTAAATCCACTTCATCAGAATAAGAGATATCCGTTGCTTCAAGATTGTTAGTTTCAAGATAATCTTCCACTCGTTCTTTCATTAAATCGCCATTTTGAGCATAAAAATAATCTTTCATATCTCTTAAACTAATATCACTACCATCTCCCTCAAAAGGAGTTTTGTGTGGAATATCAATGACATGCGCAAGATTATAGGCAACTTCTGCCATGTTTTTCGTACTTGTACCCGATCCACGAGTATATTGGATCGCAATTCTCGCATCATTCTTTACCAATGGCCTCAATTGGCTATCGAGAATTTCACCACGTGGAACATTATTACGAATAATTGTACTTTCAGTTCGTGCAACTTCCGCTTTAAATTCGTCACCTTTTATAATTTGTAAGTACCCTGTTCGAACAATTAATGCGACGAACAAAAGGAAAATGATGAAAAAGAGTAAATTTAAGCGGAAAGGTATATGTGATTTATGTTGTTCTTTTTTCTTATTCAATTTATTAACCATTTTCTGACCTCATTTTACTTTCGTGATTCGTGTTAAATTATCACCTGATAGTTTAACAAAATATCGAACGCATTGCACGGTGTTTCATTAATAAATAATAGTTCTTTCACAAATACGATATTGTTTTTATTTTATGTTTAAAAGTAAAAAAATACCTTAACACCAGAATATGATTTCCGGTATTAAGGTATTTTAAATTATTTGTTTTATTTAGCTGCGTCGTAACGTTTTCCAACTTCATCCCAGTTAACTACATTCCAGAATGCATCTAAATAATCTGCACGCTTGTTTTGGTAATTTAGGTAGTAAGCATGCTCCCAAACGTCAACACCAAAGATAGGCGTTTTACCGTCTGTCAATGGAGAGTCTTGGTTTGGTGTCTTAGTAACTTTTAATTCACCATTATCTACTACTAACCAAGCCCATCCTGATCCAAATTGACCTGTTCCAGCTTTTTTAATTTCAGCTTTGAAGTCCTCAAAGCTACCGAAAGCGTCTTTAATTGCATCCGCTAATGCACCTGTAGGCTCTCCGCCTCCGTTTGGTGACATGATTTCCCAGAATAGTGAGTGGTTTGCGTGTCCTCCACCGTTATTACGTACTGCTGTACGAATATCCTCTGGAACTTCGTCTAGTTTAGCTACTAACTCTTCGATTGAAAGCTTTTGCAAGTCTTCGTGTCCTTCGATTGCTTTGTTTACACCTTCAACGTAACTGTTATGGTGTTTATCGTGATGAAGTTTCATTGTTTCCTCATCAATATGTGGCTCTAGTGCAT
>CAMYQS010000257.1 GCA_947296835.1 uncultured Atopostipes sp. | reverse complement strand
AAAGGCGCTGGAAAGTCCCACTGACTTCGTATTCCAGTTTCGAAGGCGCTAAGTGCTCATATCAAAAAAAGAACCCACTATATTCTAGTGAGCTCTCGGGGGGGGGAATGTGATTAAGCTAATTGAGTTGTTAAGCCTTCTTTTTGCATATGGTACATTTCAGCGTAAATACCTTCTGTCTTAAGTAGTGAAGTGTGATTACCATGCTCAACGATTTCACCATTCTCTAAGACTAGAATCTGGTCAGCGTGTTGAATCGTCGATAAGCGGTGCGCAATGATAAATGTTGTGCGTCCAGCCTTTAAAACCTCCATCGCATTTTGAATAATTTGTTCCGTTTCAGTATCTATAGAGGACGTCGCTTCATCTAAAATTAGAATCTTTGGATCAAAAGCAAGTGCTCGAGCAAATGAAATAAGCTGGCGCTGACCTGAACTCAACGTACTTCCTTTTTCTACTACTTTCTCATCTAACCCCTTTTTCATTTGTTTTAATAAACTTTCGCCGCCAACTTCAATTAAGGCAGCCAGTGCCTTCTCACGGCTAATACTTGGATCATCAAGCGTAATATTCGATAACAGCGTTCCACTAAATAAGAACGGGTCTTGTAGCACGATTCCCATTTCATCACGAACGCTTTGACGCGAATACGATTGAATATTCTGACCATCAATCTGAATTTGGCCTTCTTCCGGATCATAGAACCCGAAAAGTAAATTCATAATCGAACTTTTACCCGAGCCAGTATGACCTACTAATGCGACCGTTTGACCTGGTTTTGCGGTAAAATTAATACTCTTCAATACTTTCTTGTCATCTGTATAACCAAAGTAAACGTGGTCAAATAAAACTTCACCTGTATCTACCGATATCGAATCCTCCTGCGATGGCTCAGCTGGTGTATCCATTAATTCAAATACACGCTCACCTGACGCGATGGCTTGTTGTACAAAAGACATCTGCATAATTATATTTTGAATTGGCATAAAAATACGCGTAATATAATCAACAAGTACAAATAATGTTCCGACTGAAATTCCCAAAACACCACCTAAATATTGAGTCGCAAAATAATACGTTAAACATAGCAAAGCAATATGACGCAATAAAGCTCCTAATGGAAATTGCGCTATTGAATCTAACAGCACATATTTTCTTTGGGTTTCGAACCATTGACTATTAATCGCTTGAAATTCATGACGGATTTTATCCTCTTGTTGAAACGATTGGATAATCGTCATCCCTTGAACGGATTCATTTATTTTGGCGTTCATTTCACTATTTAGTTCTCGCTCACTACGACTTAAAGCTGATGCATGTTTACTGTAAAATTTGTACCAAACCGACATCAGTGGAATCAGCACAAGTAGTGTCAACCCTAAACCACGATGCAGACGCGCAATCGCAATATACGTCCCGATTAAATAAACAGCGTTTAGTAACACGTTGCTAATCGTTGTCACGTAAAACTGCTGGCGCAAGACTTCCGTATCATTTGTGATTCGAGCGACAACTTTACCTGCTGGCAAGTCATCAAAATATCGAATCGGTAGTTTTTGTAACTGTTCATACGCTTGATCACGAATCACTTTAATAATTCCATTTGCTGCTTTCGTTAACACTAATGAACTGATAAAGCGTAGAACTGCTGTACCAATCATTAATCCACCATATGTTAATAATAACTGCATTAATAATGACTGTTCCAAGTTACCCATTTCAGCAGCTGGTGTAATCACCTCATCAATTAATCTTTGTGCAATTAAAGGCGCCGATAGATCCGTTGAAACGGCAATCAATAACAACAAAAGTCCAATAATAAAATAAATTTTCCCATACGTCATATAAGATAATAAACGCTTAATCGTCTTCATTACTCGTCACCTGCCTTTAATTCTTGACGCATGAATTGGTCGTAGTACCAACCTTCGCTTTCGATCAGCTCGTTATGCGTACCACGTTCGATAATGCGTCCTTCATCTAACACAATAATTTCATCGGCTTCTTTAATCGCAGATAGTCGATGGGTTGAAATAATCGTCGTTTTATCTGCACGATTTTCTTTAATGTTTTCGATAATATTTTGCTCTGTTTTTGCATCGACTGCAGATAAGGAGTCATCTAACATTAAGATTTCAGGATCTTTAATTAATGCTCGCGCAAGTGAAATTCGTTGTTTCTGTCCACCTGAAATGAAAACTCCTTTTTCACCAACTAAGGTTTCAAGCCCTTCACTCATATGTTCTAAGTCCTCTGCAAAGGATGCAATACGAATACTTTCTAGTATTTCTTCATCAGTCGCTTCTAGTTTTCCAAAGGCAATATTTTCACGGACACTTCTAGAAAATAGAATGTGATCCTGAGGTACATACCCAATTAATCGTTGTAACTCTTGGTCCCCTAGTTTTGCGACATCTATATCACCATAGCGAAAATCACCTTCGCCTAATGGGTATTGACGTAAGAACTGTCTTAACAGTGTTGTTTTACCAGCACCTGTTTTGCCAACAATTCCAAGCATTTTCCCTTTTGAAATTTCAATATCAATTTTACTTAAGTTATGCGCAGCGCTCGATGGGTACTGGAAATGTAAATCTTCCATCAAAATATCTTCAGAGCCCTCAATACCAAACGCACCATACTCACCCATATCATCTTTCGCATGTAAAACTTCCTCAACACGGTCCATGGA
>CAMYQS010000256.1 GCA_947296835.1 uncultured Atopostipes sp. | reverse complement strand
ACCATCCAACGTTTCTATATGAATCGATTTGGAGCCTTATCGGAGTCGCTTTAATTTTATATGCACGTAATCGCAAGAAATTATTACGTGGTGAGCTGACTGCTCTATACTTTATCTGGTATGGTTTTGGCCGTCTATTTATTGAAGGAATGCGTACGGACAGTCTTTATATGGGTCCATTCCGTATTTCACAAATTGTTTCTGTGGTCTTGATTATACTTGGGATTGCGACGATTGTTTACTTGCGACGTTACACTTATCCAAAACCACAGCTTTATAAAGACGGTATGACCTATGAGATTGAATTTGCGCGTAAGCGAGACGCATTTCATAGCCAGAAGAAATAAGAAGGTTTGAGTATCAAGGAGGATATGTAAGTGAGTGAAATGAAAGCTGAAAAAGTAGCCGTATTAGGAGCAGGTTCTTGGGGAACGGCTCTAGCAAAAGTTCTAGCTGAAAATGGACACGACGTTTTAATGTGGTCACGTGTTGAGGATCAAGCAATCGTTGATGAAATTAACGATCATCATACGAATAAAACGTACTTAAAAGAATTAGTTTTACCAGAAAATATCGATGCAACAACTGATTTAGAAGAAGCTATCGAAGGCCGCGATGTCTTAGTTGTCGTTATTCCAACTGTTGGCATTCGTAGCACTGCCAAACAACTAAATGAACTAATTAAAGAACCGAAAATTATAGTGCACGCATCGAAAGGTCTTGAGCAAGGAACACACTTGCGTATCTCACAAGTATTGGAAGAAGAAATTGACGCTGAAAAACGTACGGCAGTTGTCGCTTTATCGGGACCAAGTCATGCAGAAGAAGTGGCTGTTCAAGATTTAACGAGTATCACATCAGCAAGTGAAAACATGACTGCTGCTGAAAAAGTACAATACTTATTTATGAACGACTATTTCAGAGTTTACCGTAATGAAGATATTACGGGTGTTGAACTTGGTGCAGCGCTTAAAAACATTATTGCCGTTGGGGCAGGTGCTCTAAACGGAATCGGTTTTGGTGATAACGCGATTGCTGCTTTAGTTACACGCGGATTAGCTGAAATCACACGCCTTGGTATTACGTTAGGCGCAGATTCAACTACATTTATGGGCTTAAGTGGTGTGGGTGATTTAATCGTAACGTGTACGAGTGTTCACTCTAGAAACTGGCGCGCCGGTAAACTAATCGGTGAAGGCCGTGATTTAGAAAGCATCCAAGCTGAAATTGGAATGGCAATTGAAGGGCTATCGACTGTAATTGCTGCGAAAGAAATAGCCGAAGCTTCTGGCGTTGAAATGCCGATTACACAAGGTATTTATGAAGTTGTGTATGAAGGGGCAGACGTTTCAGAGACGATTTTAGAACTAATGCGCCGCGAAGGAAAAGCAGAGTAAGCAATTTATTGTGAAATTAAAATCGTACGCTCTATAATAGATAAGAAAAATGACCGTAATGAAATGTTAGGAAGGGTTACTATGACTAAAGAATTAGAAGATAAAATTTATGACGTCGTTGTTATTGGTTCGGGACCTGGCGGAATGACTGCAGCTTTATACGCATCGCGTGCAGAACTGTCAACGCTATTAATTGAGCGAGGCGTTCCCGGTGGACAACTAATCAACACGGCAGAAGTTGAAAACTACTCTGGTTTCTCATCAGTTACTGGACCAGATTTAGCGAACAATATGTATGCAGGAGCAACTCGTTTTGGTGCTGAATATACATTTGGTGACGTTCGTGAAATTATTGAAGGCAAAGAATATAAAGAAGTTGTTACTGCAAACGCAGTATTCAAAGCTCGATCTGTTATCATTTCAACAGGTGCAGAACACAAGAAATTGGGTGTACCAGGCGAAGGCACGCTAAACGGACGCGGAGTTTCATATTGTGCGGTTTGTGACGGTGCTTTCTTCCGAAACCGCCACTTAGTTGTAGTGGGCGGAGGAGACTCTGCTGTTGAAGAAGGTACGTACTTAACACAATTCGCAAGCAAAGTTACAATTATTCACCGCCGTGATGAGTTACGTGCACAAAAGATTCTACAAAACCGCGCTTTCAATAACGAGAAAGTAGACTTCATCTGGGACTCAGTTGTAGAAGAAGTAGTCGGAGAAAACTTTGTAGAAGGTGTTCAAATCAGAAACACTAAAACAGATGAAGTGTCAGTTGTAGACGCAGACGGCGCTTTTATATATATCGGAATCATACCAAACTCGAAAGCATTCCAAAACTTAGGCATCACAGACGAAGAAGGCTGGATCGTAACAGATGAAACAATGATGACGTCTGTACCCGGTATCTTTGCAGTCGGTGATGTGCGCAAAACTGTTCTTCGCCAAGTAGCAACCGCGGTCGGCGACGGCTCAATCGCAGGAGACAACGCCTATAAATACGTCGAGTCTCTCAAAGAAGAACTCGCTACCGCAAGAAAAGTATAATACACATACGAAATGCCCAATCCTCGGTGATTGGGCATTTTTATTATGACTTCGGTCAAAATCTCACAGAGATTTTTCCTTTGAAGCTAAGAAGGAAAATTTGCTGCGGCAAATTCATCCAAAAGAACCAAAAGGGAACATTTCGTCATGCGAAATGGACTGAAGAGGTCTGTGGGTGTGATTGGATTGGTGGAGATGCGACAGACTTGCTTATCTTTGTCGCGAGTTCCACTAACTTGCGACAGACTTGC
>CAMYQS010000255.1 GCA_947296835.1 uncultured Atopostipes sp. | reverse complement strand
CCACAGATTACTCCAAGAGGTTCTGCAATAGTCGTTACGCCATTAACTTCGTCTTCTTCGATTACTCCAACTGTTTTCATATGACGCATATGATTAGTCACATGCTCACAGGCGAATAAGTTCTTCGTTGCTTTGTCCTCAAACACACCACGTTTTGTTTCATCAATTGCTAGTTTTGCTAATTTACCGTGTTGATCTAAAGCAGCAACGGATGCTTTTGCTACGATGTGATCTATTTCATCTTGAGTGAAATTCTTAAATGCTTCTAAAGCGACTACACCTTTTTTAACTAATTTATCCACTTGTTCTTTTGCTACTTCTTCCTTCGATTTAACCATTTCAACCATGATTTCATCTCCTATAATTTATTGTTCCTTGTTAACTCATTCACATTGTATAACAACTTATTTTATTTGTAAAGCCCTATTGTGAAATGAATAACATGATGTAAACGTATTCATTTTCAGTTTTACTATCCCACGGTAGAAGCATTAGTATGAAATACTTAAAATTATTTTTAAAATATTCGTTAAAGTTTGTGAAGTTCTTAACTTGGGTAAGCGTTGCCATTCTCATTCCGATATATTTCAATATCCTTCCAAAAACAGGCAACTTTGTGTAATTGGATTGTTTGTGCATTTCACAACATTCCGAATAATAGATACAAATAAAATTTTAAAATATTTTGATTTTTTAAAAAAATATTAAAAAAACCTGAACATTCAAAAAATGTTCAGGCTAAACTTGCTTATTTACTTAATTGTACAATCGAATCACACCATTTTGAAGCCAGTTCTTCATCATGCGTAATAACGATAATAACCGCTTTAGAATCCTTAAGATCCTTTAGTAACTTTCCAAATCTTTCCATATGTTCATAATCTAATCCGCTCGTCGGCTCATCGAAGATAATGATTTCTTTGCCTGATAACAGTGCGGAAGCAATCACTACTCGTTGTTTCTGCCCTTCTGAGAGACTCATAGGGTGTCTATCTCTGAAATCATTTAAGTTCAAAGCTTCGAGTAATTCGTCTAAGAACTCTGGATACTTAGCGCCTAGAAGAATTTCATTTTCAACAGAATCACTAAAAAGTTGATAATTCATATCTTGCATAACCAGGTAACTTTTTTGTATTAACGCTTTTTTAGTAATGTTTTCATTGTTCCAATAGATTTGTCCTGAAATTACATCTTGTGAACCCGTCAATGTATTAGCCAATGTCGACTTTCCAGTGCCATTTGGACCAAGTAAGCCTGTTACTTCTCCTGCATTAAATGATAAATGCAAATCAGTCAACACAGCATGACCCGGATAACCAATGGATAGATTCTCTGTAGTAAGCGTATGGTCATTTGAATCTTTTGGATTAATTAACTTTGTTTGAATCATTTTACGATGGGTATCTAAATTCTTTGAACGCAAACCTAATGCGTGTAAATCATTATTGGATAACGTTTGAAATTCATCCGCTGTCCATACATCTGCCACTTTGCCATCTTCAAGTCGAATGTAACGATTAACTAAACCTTTTGTCCAAACTAAACGATGTTCAAAAATAATAATGGTTTGTCCACGAGCTTTTAATTGCAGCACCATTTCACGAATACGAATAATGGCTTCTTGATCTAGGTTACTCGTTACTTCATCTAAAATTAAAATAGCTGGTTCTAACATATTAGAAGCAACAAAGGCAATTTGTTGTTTTTCACCGCCAGATATTTCAAATATATTGCGTCCAAGTAGATGCTCTACATTTAAAGCTTGTGCATTTTCCGCTATTTTAGTTCGAATAAAGTCTGGATGAGCACCTATATTCTCAAGCGGGAATGCTAGTTCACTCATTGTATCAACGGTGAAGTGCTGTGTTTTCGGATTTTGAAAGACACTCCCAACGATTGGAACGTATGCTTCTATTTCCGCTTCTCCAGCTTTTAAACTCGCAGTGAAGTGTTCTCCGGTTAATTCACCTTCTATATAGTTAGGGCTTATCCCATTGAGCAATCGTGAATAAGTTGACTTACCACTGCCGCTTGCACCACAGATTAAGATACATTCCCCTTTATCAACAGTTAAGTTGATCTCTTTTAAAAAGGCTTCAGTTGTATGCAAATATTGAAAGGAAACATTTTTACTTTTAATCATCTCTGTCATTGTAATGAACCTCCAATATATAGAATGAATGGAAGGAACGCCAGGCCTAATAATAGCCAATCCATCATTGTCCACTCTAATTCAACAATAGAAGTGTGTCTTCCTGGGATACTTAACCCCTTTGTTAATGCAGATACCGTTAAATCTTCTGCCACTTGTGTTGCGTTCATTAGTAAAGGAATTAAAATATACTCGATCGTTTTAACTGGCTGTTTAATTAAGTCAATCGGACTCGTACCGATTCCTCTAAAAGCCATTGCTTTTCTTATATGATGGTAGTCTTCTCTTACTGCTGGAAAAAAACGTAACATGACCGCTATTGGGATTAGTAACCAATTTGGAAAATGTAGCTTTTTAAATGTTGCAATCCATTCACTAACCGTCGTTGTCTTAATAGCATAAGTTCCCGCAATAATCCCTGGAAGTAATAAACGAAAACCGTTAAATATAAATGATACAATATAGATAAAGAACGGACTATCGATGTTGGGTAATAAGTATAAACTACCCATTAACTGTAAAAAGTACACTAATAAGAACCCTAAGC
>CAMYQS010000254.1 GCA_947296835.1 uncultured Atopostipes sp. | reverse complement strand
AGCATCTACTATATCAATTTCAATTCCAGCTGGTTCACCATCTACATCTATAAATGTAAAAGGTGTAAACGTCTGATCCATTCCTATTATGTAAGGATCGTCATTTGTTTCACTAGCAATTATTGCGTTAGGAATCGTTAGCCATCTGATTAGTACCGTAGCTACAAAGACTAGGTTTTTTTCCAAGTCTTTTCCATGTTTATAATGACCTCCATGTATTTTAAAGTTAAGGTTGACAATTCCCACGTCTTTCCTCCACTACTTTAATTTTTAATAAAAAAAGATTACACATTTTCTGTGTAATCTAATTTAAATGGTAAAGGGTATAAAAAAGCAGATTCAAACGATATGACTTTTATTTACATCATAAATAAACATCATTGTTTCCTAAATACTTTTATAACAGGGTTTCAGGTGTTGTTTTTTTTTGAAATAAAATCCTCTATGATTTAGCAATATATAATCATAAGCATATAGTTTGTTATAACATAACTTTTCCATTATATTGAGTGACGTAAAAAACCAGTAAATTTGTAGGAGGAATTTTTTATGAAAAACTTTAAGACATTACTATTATCTGCTTCAACATTGATGGTGTTAGCAGCATGTGGACCAACAGCTGAGGACGCTCCAGTAGAAGAAGATCCAGCAGTAGAAACTCCAGCTGATGATACAGTTGAAGAAACATCAGCTGATATTTCAGTATCTGAATTAGGTGACTACAATGGTCAAGACGGAAACCCTGCATACGTAGCGGTTGACGGCGTTGTATACGACGTAACAGATAACGAAGCTTGGGCTGGCGGAGAGCACGTTGGTGAATTCCCAGCTGGATATGACTATACAGAGGAAATCTTAAGTTCTCCACACGGTGAGAGTGTATTAGAAGACTTACCAATAGTCGGTAACTTAGTAGACTAATTTAAATCGTTTAAAAGGATAAAGTTCATAATGAGCTTTGTCCTTTTTTTATATAATGGCTTAATTTCAGAATTAGTTAATGGAAATATTATTCTATTGCTTAAATTCAGAATTGGTTAATAGAAATCAAATTCAACGGTTAATTTAAAAACCACTTAGCGCTAATGGCTAAGTGGTTTCGCATGTTTGATTTATTTAATTCTACCAGGTTGTTTTCCATAACCTTTGTATGCATCTTCAAGGATTTCTTTCATATCTGAAACAAGTGCTAATCTTGGATTACATGGTGTACATTGATCTTCAAAAGCTTCATAGGCGATGTCACCTGTTTTTGCCATGAATTCTGCTTCTTTAACGCCCTGTCCTTCAAAACTCATTTTAATCCCAACACGTTCTCCTAAATCGTAAACAGCTTGAGCAAACGATGCGACACCTTCTTCAGGAGTCGATGCTGGTAATCCTAGCATCTTCGAAATTTCTTGGTAATGGACATCTGCACGATACATATTATATTTAGGCCAGTTAGATGTTTTCGATGGTCGTGTTCCATTATAACGAACCACATACGGTAATAGAATCGCATTTGTACGTCCGTGAATTGTTCGGAAATATGCACTCACTTTATGAGCCATCGAGTGGGAAATTCCTAGGAAAGCATTCGCAAATGCCATACCCGCCATTGTTGATGCATTATGCATTTTCTCACGTGACTCGAAGTCACCAATTTCTACAGATTGTTCTAAGTTTTCAAATACTAATTTTATAGCTTGTAAAGCTAATCCATCCGTATAGTCACTACCCATTACTGAAACATATGCTTCAACCGCATGTGTTAAGACGTCCATACCTGTGTCCGCCGTTACTGATTTAGGTACTGACATAACTAATGCCGGATCTACAATCGCCACAGTTGGTGTTAATGAGTAGTCTGTTAATGGATACTTCTTGTTATTTTCTTTGTCTGAAATAACCGCAAATGGTGTTACTTCTGAACCTGTACCCGATGTTGTAGGAATAGCGACAAATTTTGCTTTTTTACCTAGTTCAGGGAATCGGAATGCACGCTTACGGATATCCGAGAACTTCTGTACTAAGTCAGAAAAATCCACTTGTGGCTGTTCGTAGAATAACCACATTGCTTTCGCAGCATCCATCGGTGAACCTCCCCCTAAAGCGATAATCGTATCCGGTTGGAATTCGTGCATAGAAGCCGTTCCACGGTTAACTGTTGAAATATCTGGATCAGATTCTACATCTGTAAATACTTGGTAGATTACCTTGTTACGTCTTTGATGTAACTGTTCGATAATCTTCTGTAAGAACCCAAGTTTTACCATCGAGTCATCCGTAATAATCATAACTTTTTCAACATCTTGCATCTTTTGTAAGTACTGAATTGAATCACGCTCAAAATAGATTTTTGAAGGAATTTTAAACCATTGCATATTATTTCTACGTCTCCCAACTTTTTTATAGTTTAAGAGGTGTTCCGCACTGACGTTATCTCCGATAGAGTTTTGTCCGTATGATCCACATCCAAGTGTAAATGATGGTTTAAATGCATTATACACATCACCAATACCACCAAATGTTGAAGGAGAATTCCATATTAAGCGCATTGCATTAACTTCTTCACCATAACGTTTTGATAACTCTTCATCTTCAGTATGGATAGCAGCTGTATGTCCTAAACCGTGGAACTCAACCATTTGACGAGCTTTATCAATCCCGTCATCAACAGATGTTGACTTTAGAACACCTAAGATAGGTGATAGTTTCTCACGTGACATTGGCTCTTCT
>CAMYQS010000253.1 GCA_947296835.1 uncultured Atopostipes sp. | reverse complement strand
ATTTTATTTTACAAATTTTAAATGAATTGGAATGCCTCTATTTTCGTTAGAATAGTATTCCAATTCATTTAAAATTTGTAAAATAAAATGAAATAATTTCAATAGTTGATTAAGGAGGACGATTTGTAAGAGGAACAAAAGAAAGGGAGATGGTGCTATGAAAGAAAAACCGACATTATTATTAAATGAAACAGCTGTTAAAGATTTACTTACTATGAAAGATTACATAGAAATTGTGGATAAAGTTTATAAAGGCTTAGATGACGGAACGATTATCAATCCACCTAAGCTTACATTAGATTTGGGAGAAACTGGTGGCTATCCGTTTTATAATGGCTTTGTCAATGCAATGCCCGCGTATATAGGTTGGCAAGATATGGGGGGATTAAAATGGGTTGGTGGTTTTACAGGAGAACGTAAAGAAGCTAACTTACCTTTTATTACTGGCTTAATTATTTTAATCGATCCACATCTTGGAACGTTTCTATCTGCCATGGACGGAACACATATTACCAATGTGAGAACTGGTGCTCAAACAGCCACAGCCCTCAAGTATCTAGTAGATAAACCTTCTATTACCGTTGGGATGTATGGAGCCGGTGTTCAAGCTCGAATGAATATCGAAGCTATTACTGAAGTATTTGACATTTCAAAATTGACTATTTGGAATCACCGTCGAATAACTGCAGAAAGTTTCGCAGAAGATATGAAAGATATTGTTAAAGGAGATATCCACGTCACAGAGGATGCAGAAAAAGCAAGCAAAGCAGATGTCATAGTGACAGCAACTACTGCCCAAGAACCAATTGTTAAAGCTGAATGGATTACACCTGGTACAATAGTATTTCCCTTAGGTTCATTTCAAGAAATTGAAGATGACTTAATTTTGAAAGCTGATAATATCGTTGTTGATCATGAACAACAGGCTTTACATCGTGGTGCTCTGAAGAAATTGAACAAAGAAAGTCAATTGGATGAATCCGATATCACGACTACCCTAGGGAAACTTGCAAATAATAAAGCAGAACTGGACAATTTAGATAATGAAATCACTATCTGTATTCCAATCGGTATGGGCTCAGTTGATATCGCCGTTGCAACAGAAGCGTATAATCGAGCAGTTGAACAAGGATACGATACAACCTTTGATTTCAAAGCCTGATAAATTTAAAAAAGACCTTGAATTCACTAGTATGAATCTAAGGTCTTTTTTTGTGGTTCTATTTCAAAATTAGGTAATGGAAATATTAATCTATTGCTTAATTTCAGAATTGGTTAATGGAAATCTGTTTACACTTCTCTATTCATAATTTAGAAAATGACTGTGTCAATCTGCTGGTTTTTCTACCCAACAACACATTGTTCCCCCATTGACCTCAAAGTCACCAAAACCTTCATTATCAATAGTAATTTCGTTTGTATTTTCTCCTGTTAATTCAATGTAGACTTTGCCCGCTTGATCTTCACCGACATTCATTCGCAAGCTATTCACATCTCCAGTTGAAATAACAACCGCTAATCGACCCGGGTGCTCATCATCTCCAGAACGAACCCAGCCAATAAGATTTTCACTTTCAAAATAATCCATTTGGTCACCATAAGCATATTGTTTACGAATAGCAATCAATTGATTGATTGTATCTTTATAGCCTTCAATTTCATACTCACCATTTATTCCATAGTAATCTCCATAAAACACACATGGGTAACCATCTTTACGTAATAAGATTAAACTATATGCAATTTTATTAAACCACGGCTCCACAAAGGATTCTAATGATTGACCAGGCTGACTATCATGGTTATCGACAAATGTAACAGCTAGCGTCGGATGGTTTTCCACAAGTGTGCCATCAAATATTTTACGCATGTCATAGCCATCTGCGTCGTTAGAAGCTGCAGATAAATTATAATGTAGTGCCACATCAAATAAATCAATATTATATTCCAATTCATACAAGTACTCATTTTTCGCATCAGAACTACCTTGCCAATACTCACCAAATAAGTAGAGGTCTTTTTCGGACACGTCATGTATGTGGTCAATAAAACCTTTCATAAAATCCTGTTCGATATGTTTCAACGCATCAAATCGCATACCATCAATATCGACGTGGTTTATAAACCATTCGCCCCAGTGATAGAGTTCATCGATGACATCCGGATGTTTGTGGTCAATATCCGCAAACATGAGGTAATCGTAGTTTCCTTTTTCGTTTGAAACACCATCACTCCAAGATTTGTTTTCACCAAGGATTTTAAATACACCTGTTACATCATTCAACTGGTCATAATCAATTCCCGTAAAGTGATTAAAATTCCATTCAAAGTCAGAATACTTTCCATTACGTCCTGGAAAATTAAATCCTGTCCAACCTTCTATATCGTGTGCATCAGAGATTTCTTTCGAGCGGTCATTTTCATCAACTTGAATTGCTTGGAATAGTTCCTTAAAGTCTGCGCCAGCTTTATGATTCAACACGACATCTGCATAAACTCGTATATCATTCTCATGTAATGTGTCTATCAAGTCACGTAATTCTTCGATTGTGCCATACTTCGTTCGGACATCATCCTTTTGATCAAACTCACCTAAATCATAAAGGTCGTAAATCCCATAACCAACATCATTCGTACCCGTTGACTTAAACATTGGTGGTAACCAAACCGAGTCAAAACCACTTTCTTTCAAGTCGGCTGCTCGTTCTTTCATATCCGTATAGTAG
>CAMYQS010000252.1 GCA_947296835.1 uncultured Atopostipes sp. | reverse complement strand
TTTACCAGCAGGTCAAGCGCCTCAAGAAATTACAGAGGACACAACAGCAATCACTGGTGAAGGTGATGTTGCACCATTAATGATTCACGAAAATCTTGTGGACGCGCAAGAAAATGAAATTCTAGATGAAAATGACGAAGTTATTTCATTACAAAGTTACAGTATCGACAACACAGGTTCGATCGTAGGAACGTATTCAAATGGTAAGTCTTACCAATTAGGTCGTGTGGCGCTGACAAGCTTCAATAACCCAGATGGTTTAGAAAAGCAAGGTGGGAACTTATATAACGCGACAGACAACTCTGGAGATCCAATTCAAGGTGCACCTTCAGAGCAAGGATTCGGGATGATTCGTTCAGGTTTCCTTGAAATGTCAAACGTTGACTTAGCGAATGAATTTACAGATATGATCGTAACAAGCCGTGCTTACCAAGCAAACTCACGTGCGATTACAACTTCTGATGAAATGTTACAAGAATTATTAAACTTAAAACGATAATAACTAGATGAATAAGGCGGGTGAAATAGGTCGAGCTATTTCACTCCTACCTTTGAAAGTAGGGATGAATATGATTCAATTGCATAATATTTCAGGCACATCATTTTACTTAAATTGTGACTTAATTTATCGAATGGAAGTCAATTACGACACCATCATTACGTTAACAAACATGCAAAAATTGATTGTGCAAGAAACGCCAGACGAAGTCGTTCAAAAAGTTATTGAATACAGAAGACAAATTCATACGCATTGGAGAGAAGATAAAGAATGAAAAAATTAATAACACCCATAATTTGGTCTGTCGTAGGAACAGGCTTAGTTATTTGGTCTATTTCATCAAGTGGCCCTTTAACAGCATTTTGGGATGGCCCATCAGTTGTGATTACGTTATTCGGTTCGATGAGTGCTCTTTTTGCTAGTTTCCCTTTTAATGAAATGAAAAAGATACCAAAAATCTTAAAAGAAGTGCTAATTGATGCAGATGCGAGCCGAGTAGAACTCGTGCAAGTTTTTAGCGAATTAAGTAAAAAGGCACGTATTAACGGGATTCTATCGATTGAAAGTGATGTAGAAACGATTGAGAACCCAATGTTAGCTCGCGGCATTCAAATGATTGTAGATGGAAAAGACGGAGAAGCGATCAAAGATCAATTAGAACTAGAGATTGATTTAATCGAAGAAGGCTACCAAGCTGCGCCATTATTCTTAAACAAATGGGGCGAGCTCGCACCCGCATTCGGTATGATCGGTACGTTAATCGGTTTAATCGTTATGTTAGGTGAGCTGGATGACCCAAGCTTAATTGGTACAGGTATGGCGGTCGCGTTACTGACAACATTTTACGGTTCATTCCTGTCAAATTTAGTATTCTTACCATTAGCTGCTAACATCGAACAATTAATCGAAAACAAAATGATTTCTTATGAAATTATTTTAGAAGGTGTCACGTCCATGCAAGAAGGACAAAACCCAAGAGATATTGAAGAGAAGTTGATGGCTTATTTATCCGTTGAAGAGATGGTTGAATATGAAACAAGTGAACCGCTGGAATTTAGTAAATTAGGAAATCAAGAGGTATAAACATGGCGAGAAGAAAGAAAAAAAAGAAAGTTGATAGCGGCGGTGGCGGTGATTGGCTCACAACCTTTTCAGATTTAATGTCTCTACTCCTGACGTTTTTTATTTTGCTTTTTTCAATGTCAAATGTGAGTGATGAAAAGTTTAGCCAAGCTAGTGCATCTTTACAAGGTGCCTTAGTTGGTGAAATGGGTGGCAGCTCAATCTTAGATGAAAATGGGATTAGCCCACAAGATACGGGTAGTGGAAATGCTGATGAAGTAGACGCAGGTGTTCAAGCGAATGAAAATAGCATACCGCTACAGGTTACACGAATGTATGAAGAAGCCATAAAGATAATCGAGGCAGAAGGCATTGGAGATCAAATCTCCGTTTCAAGTGATCAAGATGGGGTTTACTTAGACATTCAAGAGTCGATTTTATTTGATTCAGGACACGCAACGATTAGTGATATCGGAAAAGATACACTGGATTCACTGATTGATTTATTAACTTTATCTGAGAACGATATTATCGTTGAAGGGTTTACGGATAATATCCCAATACGCAATGCAAGTTACGACTCAAACTGGGAACTTTCAGCCGATCGTGCTATGGGTGTTGTACGTTATCTCGCAGAAATGCGTAACGTGGATCCAGCGCGCTTATCGGGTAGAGGTTATGGTGAATTTAATCCAATCGTTGCGAACGACACGCCTGCAAACCGAGCGAAAAACAGAAGAGTAAACATCGTATTAGTTTACTCACCGGAGGACGAAGATTAGTGAAAAATAATAAAGAGAAAAAAGGAATTAGCAGTAACTTACTACTGATTATTGCCATTCCAGTATTAGTTGCCATTGGCGTGCTAGCGGGAAGTTATGTCACAGGTTTGAACACACCACTCGTTAGTGGGAACGAAATTGAAGAAACTGTTCCTGAAACAACCGTTGCATTAGACGAGTTTTTACTCAATCTAGAACCAACAAATAGCCGTCATAATTACATTCGTTTAGAAGTGTCATTATCAAGTACGCAAGAAGATGGCGCAGAAAAAATTACAGCAAACTTAGATAAAATTCGTGATAGTATCATCCACACTGTCAGTCGTTTGACCGTGGAAGATGTTTACAACGAAGAAGCAGGAACAAGACGATTGAAAGACGTCTTAAAACAATCAT
>CAMYQS010000251.1 GCA_947296835.1 uncultured Atopostipes sp. | reverse complement strand
CATTATGTAAGCCTTTTATATTTATTATATCGTAACCTATGAAGTGTTTTTCGGAACATTAGAAAGCTTAAAGACTATTCTTTAAAGAAAAAAACAGCCAACCATTCTTTTGGTTGGCTGTTTGAAAATTTAATTATTTGGCCATTTATGATTATCTATTTTTATGATTGTAAATAAATTATTTCTTCGATCAGACAATTCTCTTATTTTAGCAGTAAATTCCTTATGGTTTTTCATTTCAATCGAGGTGTTAACGTCAAGTAGAAATCGGCAGTTTCTGCCAATTAATTTTCCGCAAATTCTGCCAGATAAGATTCGGCACTTTTTTCCTAATCGAAAACTCTTTGTCGATGTTTCATTCGGTAACTCTCATCATCCATCTGAATAAGTTCTACCCGGTGGAGAAGACGATCTAGTATCGCTGTCGCGACACCTTCATCGCCTAGTAACTCACCCCATTGGTCCGGGCTCTTATTTGAAGTCAAGATGATTGAGCTGCGCTCATACAGATAGTCAACTAGCTGAAAGAACTGGTTTGCTTCCACCGGATCCATCGCCATATACATTAGGTCGTCGATAATTACTAAATCAGACTTTTTAATCCGGTTTAATGCAATCTGCGATTTTCGTGTGTAGTCGCTTGTTTTCAAAATGGTTGCTAGTTCTCCCATCGGGAGAAACATGACTTGATAACCCTGTTCAATGGCTTCTAATCCTACTCCTACAGCTAAATGGGTTTTACCCACACCAGGCGGCCCAAGGAGAATTAAGTTATATTGTTGCTCCAGCCAATTCATCTCTTTTAGCTGCCGCATTTGCCTCTCCGTCAGACTCTTCTGTTCACTTAAATCGTAATCATCAAGTGTCTTTTGATAAGGAAATTTCGCCCACTTTAAGCGACGCGCTTTATTTTTATCGTCCCGTTTCGTGAGCTCATACTGTAAAAGGTGATTCAACAGTTCATAATAAGTCCAAGACTTTTGCTCAGCTTCCCGCATTAAAACGGGAAGTTCAATGGAAATCTCAGATAAGCGAAGCTGCTTAAAGGCATGCTGTAATTCTTCTAGACCATTACTCATTCATCTCACCACCCATAATTTTTACATACTCATTGATTGAGCGTGTCGATACTTGAATACCTGACGAAGAAGTTGAAGAGGTCGATTTTATTCCTTTCGGAATATCTCCCAGTCTGTGCTGATTCAGATAAGCAGCGACATCTCTAAAATCGTTCGCACTCCATAGTTCATTTTCAATACAATATTCGAGTGCTGCTTCCTGTTCTTCGGGGTATGCCTGCACACTTCTCTCCAAGACCATGAACTGGTCTCGTGCGTACCGTCTATACTTTTCAATGACTTTGTCAATAAAGAGAATGGCTGCCTCTTCTTGTTCGAATAAGTCAATCATGGCGGTGCGGTATTTTTGTAGCGTTTTTTCTCGATCACGACCGTGGTTGCGGTTTTTTATCAACTTTCCTTTTTCTAGGGAAAGGGTATGGCGCGCAATTTCATCACCCGTAACCTTATGTAAAATAATCAATTCTTGGTCTTTCTCATAGAGATAGATTTGATTTGAACCAACGGTTGTATAGGTGCCAAGCGGTACCGAATAGCGGTTCCCTCTAAAGCGGATCGTATTGTCTTTATTTACGGTAGCTGTTATACTATTTTTGAAAGATATATCTTTATGTTTGATTGAAGAGACTGGTTTCAAGTGTGCTTTTTCCAGAAGGAACACTGAATCTGGTCTTTTTTTTATTGTGCCGTGTACTTTATGATTTCCTGTACGTTCCAGCCAGGAACGAGATTTTTCATTCCAGTCATCAAGCCCATTATAGACCCGATTTTTTGCGAAGTTGGATTTTACATAACCAACTACACGTTCAATTTTTCCCTTCGTTTCTGGATCAGATCCGCGACACAAGTAAACACTAAAGCCTAGGGCTTGCTGATACGCTTGAAATTCTTGAGTCAGTACTAAATCCCCAGCGTTTTCATTTACCGCAATTAAATTATCTTGATCATAAACCATTTCTTCGGGCATTCCACCAAAATGACGAAATGCATTTTCATGGCTGCGTATTGTATCTTTGGTCGTAAAGGGTCGATCTAACCATTCAAGATATTTATAGCGACTATGAGATAAGACAAAAGAAATAAAGTACAGTTTCACTTCTTCTTTATTTCTCGTTTTTTGTTTTGTTTGTCCCCAATCAACTTGAATTTGAGCCCCCATTTCAACTTCTGGAACTGCCTCATATTGCCGAATTTTCTTCTGTTTTGGTATAGCGTACTGGTCTCTAAGATGCTTTACATAAGATCGAACGGTACCGGAACTAACCTGCAGCTCTGGATACTCTTCGAGTAACCAATCTTCAATTTGCGCTGCTGACAAATCACTGTGTTCCTTCAACCATTCAAGAATCGTCTCTCGGTAGGGATCCAGTTTCTTCGTCCGATTTTGTAAGCTAAATGTCCATTCGGACATTTCTTCGAAGTCCTTGTCTAAATACTTTCTCACCGTATCTCGGTTCACACCAACTTTTCGTTCAATTTGACTTTTATTAAATCCTAATCGATACAATTTATGAATTTCATGATAAATACTCATCTTTTTTTCGTTCACCTTTCATCCTCCAATTCAATTAATACTTTCAAAGTATAACTGAATTGGTTATATTTCAGGAATAAAAGTGCCGAAACTTATCTAGCAATAATTGCCTATTCTAATTTAGCATTAACA
>CAMYQS010000250.1 GCA_947296835.1 uncultured Atopostipes sp. | reverse complement strand
GTTTCATCCTGTTCGCGCGCTCTTCTGTTAAACCATAACTTTCGTGATAATTTTTATAATCTAGGAATGATTTATGTGCATGGCGTTCCAATTGGACACGTAACAACATAATTACGTCAACTTCATTTATAATCTGATCTATCGGAACGTAAGTACCATACGCATCAAACTCGGAATCGTACCATTCTATCGGCCCTGAAAAGAAGAGTTCAACGCCCAGACGAGACAAGAGCTCTGCATTTGATCTAGCTACACGTGAATGGGCAAGATCACCTACAATGACTATTTTCAATCCTTGCAGAATGTTGAATTCTTCATAAATTGTCATAATATCTAGTAAACTTTGTGATGGATGCTGTCCAGAACCATCGCCGCCGTTTATAATGGATAGATTGAGGTCATGATCCTCTATTAAATTTTGGTAATATTTCTCTTCTTTCGAACGAATCACAAGCGTATCAATACCTAAAGCTTCTAAAGTGATCGCAGTGTCTAATAGCGTTTCACCTTTATTAATACTGCTCGTACTAGGATCAAATGGAATTACGTTCATTCCTAACTTTCTCTCGGCAACTTCGAAGCTAAGGTGAGTTCGCGTACTATTTTCAAAAAATAAGTTACTAATGTATGCGTCCGGATATTTTGGCAATAAGTCCTCCGGCATATACTTAAATTCTAGAGCACGTTCAATTAAATGCGCGATTTCTTTCACTGAAAGGTGTTCTGTACTGACATAGTGGTCTATAGCAAGTTTTGTTTTAATCATGGTTATTGTCCTCCTATTTTTTTATAAGAATACGACAATACCTTAAACATGTGTTGAGTTTATTTTTACTCATTCTTCATGCCTTTTAGCCTCACGGGGCTAATTTAAGGTATGTAATTTAGTCAATGTATTTTAATTTCCCTCTAAATTCTTCAATGCTTCTATAATTTTTTTCTTGCATAATTGCTGTCAATTCTTCAGTCACTTGAGTAAATTTAGCATCTGGTCCTACTCCAGGTAAAGATGTTCCTATTTGAACCATACTAGCTCCACATAAGATATGTTCGAAAGCATCACGCCCAGTTGAGACACCACCGACTCCGATTATTTTAATTTCAGATTTCAGTCGTTTGTATAATGCATGAACGTTCGCTAAAGCAGTAGCCTTGACGTATTTTCCACCGATGCCGCCAAACCCATTTTGTGGTTTAATCGCTGTCGTTTCATCATTAATCCATAAGCCATTCCCTACGCTGTTAATAGATGTAATAAAAGTAAGCGGAAATTGATTTAAGATTTGTGCTATTTGATCAAAGTGGCTATTATCAAAATAAGGTGGTAATTTAACACCTAATGGCTTTTTAAAAAACTTAAAAACTTCAGTTAAAATTGTTTCAACTAATTCAAAATCATAACCAGTAAGTGGTTTTCCAGGTACATTCGGACAAGAAAGATTTAGTTCAGTTAGTCCTTGAAAAGTACTTTCGTTTACCTTTTTCAATATTTCGTAAATCTCAGTTTCAGATAAACCTGTGACGGATAAAAAATAAGGTTTATCTGTATTTTGTTTTTCTTTTTCAACTAAATATTCGAGATAATAATCAATACCTAAATTGGGTAAGCCCATAGAGTTAATACTTCCAAAGCTATCCCAATCGAAGCGAGGCTCTTCATTACCTACACGGGACTTTAAGGTCGCTGTCTTAGTTACTAAACTTCCTGCTAGACTCTGATCAAGCTCATCTAGTTCCTTAATGGTCCCACAATGAATCCCCGAAGCATTCATCAAGCAGTTAGTAAATGAATAATCTCCAATTGTTGTTTTTGTATACATTTTATTCTCCCTTATTCATATTTTCGTACGAGATAAGAAAAAATGGTATAAAAAAACCGCCACGTAAACCGTGACGGCTGAAAGTTTGTATTTACACTAAAATAGTATGCAATAAATTTCCAGAGATCTGTAGACAGACTACTCCCTGGGCAAATTACTCTATTTTGTGGTCTACTTCCATGCATCTCTGTACACGATTAAAATATACCATTTGATTTTTCCTAGTATAAAACTTCCTGTCTTAAGTGTCAAGAAAAGAAGTTTTTAATTTGCCGGAATTTCATATCAAAACTCAATTTTAAAACTGCATAGAAAAAGTGCTCCTATAATCATAAATAGAAACACTTTTCACTGTATAATATGTTATTCCATAAAAACAGAATAATAAAAACGCTATGGTTTTCGACGTCCAGTAATAAAATCAAAAACTAACATAATTATTGCAATAACTAATAAAACATGGACTACTCCACCTGCTAATAAAAACTTACGGATAATCTTAATAACCATCTTATCTTGAATGTATTGTTCTAAGTAGTAGATGAGTTTATCGTGATTTAATGTATCAAAGCATTGCTTTAAATCACAATCTACAACGACTCGATAACCTTCTTCATAATATTTCACACATTGTTTAAGGGCACTATGCGTGCCTTTTCTTGGTCGAAAACCGTGGCTGTTTTCCATAAAGTGCGGGTCAATGATAGGTTCTATCGCTTGTTGAATAACTCGGTCACGTACACATGGAATGCCTAACTTTCGTTTATCCCCATTCGGTTTTGGTATTTCTACTCTTTTAACCGGTTGTGGTTTATACGACCCATTGAGTAATTTATTCCGTAAAGGAATATAGTATTCTTTAATGTGTTCTTCTATTTCAAAGACGGTCATCCCGTCAATACCTGCTGCACCTTTATTCCGTTTAACGGATTTGACGGCAGCTTTCAAA
>CAMYQS010000249.1 GCA_947296835.1 uncultured Atopostipes sp. | reverse complement strand
CTTATCGTAACGACTTAAAAATATTTATAAATATTTTTAAGTCGTTACGATAAGTGCATAAAAAACCCTATCAAATGATCAGAAGTTTGTTATCTCTGAAGTATTGATAGGGCTTCACTAAATATGATTATGTTTTTTTGATTGCTTTGATTATTTATAGCTATAATTTGGAATGTTATCCCAACGTTTTTTTAGTTCCTGTGCCGTTACTTTTGGTATCCCTTCACGTGAAAATATTTCTTTCGCACTATCTTTAATGCTCAAAATGTTTTTGTCGGATGCGAAATTCCAAATATGTTCTCCAATTAATAAATCATGTTGATCAAATATTGTATGATACATGTCTAAAAATTGAATTTGGTAGTCTTCTGTAAATAATTCATCTTCAATAGCTTTCATTCCTGAGGCAGAATCTAAACCATATTCTGACATAAAGATCGGTTTATTCGGAAATTTTTCGTGCCATTTTGCAAATTCATTCGTTAAGGTTTCAGCTGTCTTCTTCAATCCTTCGATTGTTAAATCCTCTACGAAATAGCGATTAAGAGAAATAACATCTGTTAATGCTGATATTCTTTCCGTTTCATAATCGATACCATAATGTGTCACAATCGTAATTGGTCTATTTTGTGGATCAGAATCACGAGCGATTGTAACGAGCGGTTCAAAGTAGTCAAATGCACTTTCCCATTCTAAATATGGGTCATTTGCAATGGACCACATAACAACAGATGGGTGATTTTTATCTCGGGCAATATAATCTTGGACAATCTTCTGATGTTGCTGCGTAATTTCCTGGTTTCCCCACTCTTCTTCATCTTCATATTTAGAATTTTGTAGGTATGAATCAAGGCCCGCTGCAGGCGTTTCACCAATCACTACGAACCCCAAACGGTCTGCTAAACGCATGAGTTCTTCTGAATATGGATAATGGGCTGTACGAAACGAGTTAGCTCCGATCCACTTCATTAGGTTAAAGTCTAGCACGTTCACTGGTTCGTTGATTCCTCGGCTACTGAACGGTGAGTCTTTATGTTTTCCAAACCCTTTGAAATAAAACGGTTTGTTGTTAATGAAAAATTGTCTATCTTTGACTTCAACGGTTCTTATTCCGAATGGCATTTCATAAACATCTACGACTTGATCTTCGTGTAATACTTCTACTTTTAGTTGATATAAATATGCGTCTAACGGCTCCCAAAGTTGTACATCTCGAATAAGCAGTGTTTTAGCTGCACCTTCTGTGATGGCTTTCTGGTAGCGACTTTCATCAAAAATGCTGACTCGCACATCTTCATGCTCGCCTACTACATCGATTGAGTAATGGACATAACCTGTATCTTCGTTGAAATCTGTCACAACTTCTACATCTTTAATATATGTTTTCGGCGTGGTATAAATTTTTACAGGTTGATGTAAACTGGCATAATTATAAATGTCAGAATGTGGTAAGTGGTGATGTAAATGTTGACTACTTATTTCTTGTTCCTCTTCTGTTTCGATGGAGGGTTCAACAATATTTTTGGCAACAATTGTTAAACGGTTATTTCCTCTTTTTAAGTAGTTATTAATTTCAGCTTCGAATGGTAAGAAACCAGCCTTATATTCCGTAACAACTTTACCATTTATGTACACTTTAGCGACGTGTGTTGCCGCTCCAAATCGAAGAACGAGTCGCTCATTTAACATATAATAAGGTAAGGTAAAGTCTCGTTCATACCAAACCAATCCATCATGTTTACGTAAAGCTTGCAAAATATTTAAATCATTGTAGGTTGCTGGTATGATCATGTCCATCGTATTCACAAGTGTACTTTCAAACCATTTCTCTTCAAATCCACTTCCTTTGTCTACCTTAAATTTCCAAATACCATTTAAGTCTACTAATCCTCGAGTCTCTGAAGTTATAGGATAAAGCATATTTCTCCTCCAATACTAAGTTTTTCTAATACATATCCATAGGCTTTTATTTTTGTACTGTTTGAATTGATGTTTCTATGGACATGCTAAAACATAGAATCTATATTTTCAATTAAACAGTCTCCTCTTAAGTAAAAAGCATGCGCTCAATTTTGAGCACATGCTTTTAATATACCCATCCTATGAATTATAATTTATCAAATGGTTGCTTCAGAGACAGCTACTGCATCTTTCTGACGAATTACTTTTTCAGTTTCAAGATCAAAGAAATGTGCTTTTGTCATATTGAATGCTACTTCTAAAGTTGTTCCTGGATTGTGGTAGTCACGCGCGTCTACAACTGCTGTCAATTCTTTTCCACCAAAGTTTAAGTAAAGAATTGATTCTGCACCTGTTAATTCTGATACTGTGATTGTTGGCTCTAATACGGTTTCTGGTGAAGCATCAAGTGCAATTTGCTCCGTATTAATATCCTCTGGACGAATACCAAAAATTAATTTCTTGCCGTTGTATCCAGCTTTGTCTAATGCATTACGGTCTGGTACACTCACTGGTAGACGTAAGCCTTCCCCTTCAACAAAACCATCAGCATAAGTGACTTCAACTAAGTTCATCGCTGGTGAGCCGATAAAGCTCGCAACGAATGCGTTGTTTGGTGAGTTATACACCTCAAATGGTGATCCAACTTGTTGGATGATTCCAGCTTCCATGATGACGATACGGTCCGCTAAAGTCATCGCTTCGGTCTGATCATGCGTTACATAAATCATGGTTGTTTGTAAACGTTCATGTAATTTCGCAATCTCTGTACGCATATGTACACGTAGTTTTGCATCTAAGTTCGATAGAGGCTCATCCATTAAGAAT
>CAMYQS010000248.1 GCA_947296835.1 uncultured Atopostipes sp. | reverse complement strand
CTATTAATTCATTTTTTTCAATCGCCAAATTTACATTTGAAACAGCGGTTAAACCACCAAAGTTCTTCGTTAACCCTTTAATTTCTAATAAACTCATGCTACCCCTCCTTCTTTTGTTCAATTGGTAAGTTTGATTTTCCTTTAAAAATTTGGCTCCATTTAAACTCAAAATTACCAAGTAGACCTGATGGCTTAAAGATCATAATGATTATTAACACGAAAGCATAAATAATCATGCGCCATGCACCAAACTGTTGTAGATATAAGTTCACCATACCTAAAACAATTGCGGCGAACACACTTCCGGTAATGCTACCAATTCCACCAAGAACTACGATAATTAAAACATCTATCGAACGGTCAAATGTAAACTGATTAGGGTTAATAACACCTAAATATGACGCATGAATCGAGCCTCCGATTGCTGCAGTCATTGCACCAATCACAAAAGATTGAACTTTCAATTTGGTTGTATTCAAACCTAATGACGAAGCTGCAATTTCATCTTCACGGACGGCAATGGTTGCGCGACCGTGACTACTGTTAATATAGTTTACGATCATTAGTACAACAAGAACCATAAAAATATAAGCTAAACGCCAATTCATTAAACTAATCGGAATTCCACTTAGTCCCGCAGCACCATTTGTTAAATCAGGCATGTTCAAAATGACAACACGAATGATCTCACCAACTCCTAAAGTCGCAATGGCTAGATAGTCACCTTTTAAACGTAGCGTAGGATAACCGACGATGAAAGCAACGACTCCTGCGATAAGCATCCCTACTATAACACTCGACAAAAACCCTCCTAACCCAGGTGTTTGTTTCGTAATAATTCCAGTCGAATAAGCACCAATCGCAATAAACCCAGCATGTCCTAATGCTAACTGACCTGAGAACCCAACGATTAAGTTTAACCCAACGGCTAAAATAATATTAATCATAATCGTTACAAGTGTTTGTTGGTAAACTGGTGAAATGAATCCCGTTAAAACGAGTAAGTGAATTAAGCCAAATCCACCTATTATTGTAGACAACCATAGCGTATTTACTTTGTTGAGTATCTTCATTTCATTCACCTACACTTTCTCAGATTGACTATTGCCTAATAAACCAGCCGGGCGAAGTAATAGAATCACAATTAAAATAATATAAACAACTGCATCTCGTATCATTGAATTTCCATATGCGGTAATCATTACTTCAATCATACCGAGTAAATAGCCGCCTAATACAGCTCCAGGAATTAACCCAATTCCTCCAATTACGGCCGCTACGAAAGCTTTCGTTCCGTATCCTGCTCCTAACATCGGTGAAATGGAATTATAGTAAATACCAACTAGCATTCCACTTGCACCAGCTAATGCAGAGCCTAGTACAAAGGTAAAGGCTATAACAATATTCGTATCGATGCCCATTAATTTAGCTGCTTCAGGATCAACACTTACTGCACGCATTGCTTTCCCCATTTTTGTTTTTTGTACAATAAATTGTAAGGCAACCATTAGAACAATCGTTGTTAATAATAAGATAACTTGCATCGTTTTGACATTAATATTTCCAATTGTAAACGTCTGAGTTACAAACGACGGAACATTTTCAAATACTTGAAGATATGCTCGCGTCTCAGCACCTGCTAAAACAATCATGCCATTTCTTAGTAAATAAGAAACACCGATAGCTGTAATCAGTGCGGATATACGTGGTGACGTTCGTAGTGGTTTATAAGCCACTTGATCAATCACCACACCCATTACAGCTGTCAGAGCCATTGTGACTAGAAATGCGACAAAAATATTCATCCCTAATGATAAAATCAAATAATAACTAATAAAAGATCCAACCATGAAAATATCTCCATGAGCAAAGTTCAATAGTTTAATAATCCCATAAACCATGGTGTACCCTAACGCAATGAGTGCATATACACTACCGAGTGTTAATCCATTGATCACTTGCTGAATAAAAATTTCCACGCTCATCACTCCCCCTTCATGCAATCTTTGAAACTAACCAAATTATTCTGCACTAATGTTAATGACGCCAACATCTTTTCCACCTTGAACTTCTACAATTGTTACCGATTTAACTGGATTGTGTAGTTCATCAAATGAAAATGTTCCTGTAACTCCTTTAAAGTCTATTGTATTTGTTAATTCTGCGTTAATACCAGCTGGTGATAGACTATCTGCTCTTTCAATTGCTTCTTTAGCGACATATGTTGCGTCATAAGCCATCGCTGCGAACATATCTGCTGGTTGGCCAAACTTCTCTTCATAGTTTGCTAAGAAGTCTTGTACGTGTTCTTCCTCTGATAAGTTTGAGAACTGTGTCGTGTAGTAGACATCGTTTAAATTTGCTGTACCTGCTAATTCGTATAATTGACTATTTCCAAATCCATCTGGACCTAGAATTGGTTGTGTAATCCCCATTTCACGGGCTTGCTTAATAATTGGTCCTGCTTGCTCATAGTATCCTGGTACAAACAATACATCGAAGTCTTGTCCTGCAATGTTTGTTAACACCGCACTAAAGTCTGTTTCATCCGCTGTAAAGTTTTCTTTTATAACAATGTCTCCAGCGAAAGTTGCTTCGAACGTGCTTACTAATCCAACAGCGTAGTCACTTGAGTTATCGCCTAATACTGCTGCTTTTGTTGCACCGAATTCTTTTGCTGCAAAGTTTGCTAAAGCTTCTCCTTGATAAGAGTCAGAGTAGGCAATTCGCCATGCGGTATCAATCACCTCTCCACTACCATCAACTGTAAAATCGTCCAGGGAAGCAG
>CAMYQS010000247.1 GCA_947296835.1 uncultured Atopostipes sp. | reverse complement strand
GACCCATGAGCAAAGTCTTATGGCTCCCAAAAGACAATACAGACCCATGAGCAAAGTCTTATGGCTCCCAAAAGACAATACAGTCCCATGAGAATTTTAAACAGTAATATTACTCAGATTTATAGTGATAGGCCTAACTATATTTAAAAATCCGTTTGTAAGTTGATCTGTTAGTATTGTAAAAGTATGCTTTGTGAATAAACTGAAACTTACTGAGCACAATTGGATAATCCCTTCCATAATTTTCATAATAACTATATTTTTGTTTCAGAATATGTCTAAAATGTTTACCGAGAGTATTTTTAAGGAGCTTTCTGGATACTTGCTTTCCTATAAACTCCGATATATCTCCGGTACTGAAGTTGCGATCATAGGTGAGCACGCCATATTCACAGGCGCTGCGCACGATGGCTTCTTCGCGCGATTCGTGAAAACCGCAATCGCAATGTATATAGTGTTTCGAGTGCTCGATATCAAAGCTTCTGCACATTCCGCAGCAGATACCTTTACGAGTAGTTGTCATTTTCTCAGATGAATAGGAGGCAGGCAGATATAAATCTGCAATCCTATAGTTTTCTAGATGTTCGATTAAACGCTGGAAGTCTATCGGTTTTGCAGGATGTAAGTCTTCAGCTTGCTTTATGTTCTGCAAATACTCATATAGATCGGGCATCTCTAATACATGTATATCCTCAACTGGCGAATTAATGACTACTTTATTCTTAGGACTTGAGAATATAATGCTACCGTTCACAGGTAAATGATAGTTAAACTTCTTACAAATTTTTTGCAGTTTTAAAAAAGACTTTCGTGCTTGTTGAATACAATCGTGTTCCATTTTAATGTTACCAATTTTACAACTGCCATTTTCATAGGTGAAGCGACCGGTATAGTTTTTCACCTCAAAAGTATGTATCGCATACTTCGTAATTAATATAACATCACATTCAAAAGGGCTGTCGTCTGATAGCCACATGTTGCGGATGATTGTCCAATTCGGTCGTCCATTTTCTGTTATGAAATTAGAAATACGATTTTCACCGGCCATACCCTTTTCACCACGAGTAAAATTAACTTTCTCTTTAGTAGACAACAGACCTCGTTCATAGGCGATCTGATTAAATTCCACTTGAGAAGGGTTTATTTCACAAGAATTATTGGTCTTTTCATTATTAATATTCATTTTATACCACCTTAATTTATTTATCCCCCTATTATTATAATTTGCGAAAAAATCTGATTTTCGCGAAAAAAGTTGAAAAAGTCTCAGAAAAGTCACAAAGTCCATAAAGTCTCGAAATCAATCTTTTTTCTGAATTTACGATATAATAGAACATGAGACGATATTCGACATAAAATTAAAGGAGTTACGCATGAATAAGAAACCAATTTTACCGACTTTTAATACAGAAAATGGGATTGAGTTTGGCGTGTATAGCCTGGGAGACCATTTACCGAATCCGATGACGGGTGAATTAATCCCAGTTAGTCAACGAATAGAAGAGATTATTGAGTTGGCAAAATATGCTGAAGAGCTTGGATTTGATATTTTTCAACTGGGCGAATCGCACCAGGAACATTTTGTTTCGCAGGGGCATCTTATTATACTAGCGGCCATTGCGCGTGAAACGAAGAACATTAAGTTATCTTCAGCCGTTTCAACGATTAGTGTGCTCGACCCGGTTCGAGTATTTGAGGATGCGGCAACAGTCGATTTACTCTCAGGTGGACGGATGGAACTTATCGCAGGGCGTGCATCGCGTATTGGTTCGTTTGAATTATTTGGATTAAACCATCGTGATTATGATGAAATATTCGAAGAAAAACTCGATTTGCTTCTCCAGATTAACCTAAATGAACGCGTGACTTGGTCCGGTAAATTCCGACCAGAACTGAAAGATGTGCTAATTATTCCGCGACCTGAAAATGAAAAGAAAGGAATCCCTATTTGGCGTGGTGTAGGGAACAGCCCGAGCTCGGCGATTAAGGCTGGGCAGGCGGGAGTACCATTATTTCAAGCTCACTTAGCGGGGGCAGCACAAACCTATCAACATCGCATTCGTCATTATAAAGACGCTGGGTATGAAGCAGGTTTCACAGATGAAGAGTTACCAGTTGGAACGGGTGGCATATTACATCTCGCTGAAACAACAGAAGAAGCATTCAAAATTGCGTATCCTCATTTCAACGCGGGCTTCCAACTAACGAATGGACAAGATTTTCCTAAAAAAGCCTTTGCGCAAGGAATTAGTCCAAAAAGTGTGACGCTAATCGGGGATCCAAAACTCGTTACAGAAAAAATAATCTATCAATACGATTTATACAAACAACAGCGATTTACCGTAGAACTTGATTTTGGCGGCTTACCCTTTGAAGAAGTGAAGAAAACTCTTCATACGTTCGCGGAAGAAGTCATACCAAAAGTGAAGCAACATATCTTAGAATCAAAGGAGCAGGATTAAATGAAAATATTAGTCTTATCAGCATCAAACATTGGAACAAAAACAAAAACAGCTACAGAGGTGTTATTTAAAGCACTGCACCGTGAATATGGAGACGCATATTTGATGAAGTTTATTAATCTCCAGGAAAAAGACATTCAGTTTAGTGATGGTAGAAATTATCTAGACTATAAAGGCGACACTTCGGAGGTCACAAATGCAATCATGGATAGTGATGTTATTTTTATTGGAACGCCAATTTTTCAAGCTTCGATTCCTGCATCATTAAAGAACATATTCGACTTACTTCCACAAAATGCTTTGCAATTCAAAACGGTCGGAATAATGGTGACCGACCGTTTTGAATTGCAAAGCATTTTGTGGAAG
>CAMYQS010000246.1 GCA_947296835.1 uncultured Atopostipes sp. | reverse complement strand
TGAAGTTGTGAGAGAGCTAGAACCAGAACCTGAAAGAACCCCAGAGAGAGGACCAACACCTTCAACACCTTCAACACCATCAACACCATCAACACCATCAAGACCTTCAAGACCAACAAATACAGCACCACCTGTTCGAGAAGAACCTGAACCTGATCCAACTCCAGAGCCAAGGATTGAATATACCACAGAACGAGTATCAATTAACTTTCAAAAAATTGTTGTTAGTTTCTCAGAACAACTACCAGCAGGAGAACAAGAAGTAATTACTCCCGGTCAACAGGGTGAAAAAGAAATTACCACTGAGTGGTTAGTATATCCAGATTCTAAAGAAAAGAAAAATGTAAGTGAAAAAGTTGTCAAGCAACCCGTACCAGCTAGAGTACGCGAGGGTATAATGATACCAAGTGATGAAGAAGAATAAGCAAATACAATATTCCAAAAAAATTAAATAAAAGGATGATTGAAAGTAAATGTCAAAAAAAAATAATTTAATAACTACAAGTGCAATTATTTCATTACTATTATCTAGTGTTAGTCCGGTATATGCAGAACCAAATAAAGATATACCTTATGAAACTCAGTTAACGGAAGTAGAAGTCAAAAGTGAAAATGTTACTGAACTATCTAAAGTATTAAATGAAGAACAAAAAGTCACATTATCGAAAATGATTACTGAGTATAATGATATTTTAGTTGAAGCTCTAAAAAATCATGAAGATAAAAATTTGAACTAGCGTTTGATTTATATAACAAATTAGTAAATGAAAATGAATTATCAGAAGATAGATTGGTACTTGTAACTAAACTAGGTGAATTAGCTATAAACAATGAATTTATCTTAAATGATTTAGACCTACAAACTGATATAATTCTTGGTGATGAAATGGAAGAAGATATCCTTGAAGACTCTACTGATGAAAGTACAGAAGATTCTGTTGTAGTAGAAGAACCAGCTGCAGAAGAGCAGACTGATGTAGTAGAAGAACCAGAAGTTACAGAAGAAATAGAAATTGTTGAAGAAGAAAAAGCTATGCAATCAAGTATGGCTAGTACATTTAGTCGTCAGTCGGTTACTATAAATTCAGAGACGAATGTAGATTATAGAGGTTATTTAGTAAATTCCTCAGGTACAATTAACAGTAGCCCAGGTGGTGCTCTTGTTAGAAATATTGGTAATTTTACTGGTAGAGAAGTAAGAGTAAGTAAAGAAGCATCTACTTCAGATGGTACATGGTTACAAGTAAGAGTTATGGGTACATCTACAAATGGTTGGATTAAAAAATCGGATTTTGATGAAGAACGTGTTATTAAAGTGGTAAACGTGACATATCGTGGATACTTGAAGCGATCAACAGACACAATTAATACTCGTCCTTGGGGAACACGTGGTTACAGTGAGATTGGAAAAGTAAATGATTTACAAGGTAGAGAAGTAGAAGTAATTCAAGAAGCAACCACACAAAGAGCGACATGGCTATATATTAAAGTTCGAGGTACGAATGTTTCGGGCTGGATTGATAAAAATGGTGTGGAAACTGAAAGAATTTTAACTCAAGAAAATACAAACTATCGAGGAATATTATCTCGATCGACTGACACACTTAATACAAAACCTTGGGGTACCGCAGGATTCGAAGAAATTCGCCGTGTGAATGACCTGCGTGGAAGAGAAGTAGAAGTTTTAAGTGAAGCAGTTACGCAACGAGCAACATGGTTATATGTAAAAGTACGAGGGACAAATATTACAGGTTGGATTGATAAGGCTGGAATCGCTCCTGAGTCAATTATCAATGAAAAAAATATGAACTATCGAGGGTATTTATCTCGCGAGACTGACACGATTAATACAAGACCTTGGGGAACTCCAGGGTTTAAAGAAGTTCGCCGTGTAACTAATTTAAAAGGTAAGGAAGTTAGAGTCTTAAAAGAAGCTGTTACGCCAAGAGCTACTTGGTTATATATAGAGGTTGTAGGTACAGATGTAAAAGGTTGGATCGATAAATCTGGTGTTAGTCCAGAATCTATTTTAAAACAAACAAATCTAAATTATCGTGGTTATTTATCACGTTCAAACGACACAATTAATACTTTGCCTTGGGGAGTTAATGGCTATAAAGAAGTTCGTCGAGTGAGGGATCTACAAGGTACTGAAGTAAAAGTATTACGTGAAGCTACTACACAACGTGCAACATGGTTATATGTTGAGATAATTGGTACGAATGTACAAGGTTGGATCGATAAATCTGGAGTGAATCCAGAAGCGATTTCTAAGCGTACAGCTGTTGATTATCGTGGATATCTATCTCGTTCAAACGATACAATTAATACTCAACCATGGGGAATGCCTAACTTCAAACAAGTTCGTCGAGTAACAGATTTACAAGGTAGAGAAGTGAAAGTTCTTGAAGAAGCAATTACGCAGCGTGCAACATGGCTATATGTAGAAGTAGTTGGAACGGATGTTAAAGGCTGGATTGATAAAGCAGGTATCAATCCTGAATCGATTTCATCTCAAAAGAATGTAAACTACCGTGCATTTTTATTACGTGAAAATGACACATTGAATACACTACCTTGGGGTGTTCCAGGACATAAAGAAGTTCGCCGAGTAAATGATTTAGTGAATAAAGAAATTCATGTAACAAGAGAAGCTGTGACTAATCGCGCAACATGGGTATATGCAACTGTAGTTGGTGAGGATATTGCTGGATGGGTAGATAAAAAAGGAATTATTCAAACCTCAGTTGCATATAGAAACACTTATTACAATCTAACCTTTGAAGAAGCATTAGCGGCTCAAATGAGAGCTGGCTACCCACAAACTGATGCCTATGG
>CAMYQS010000245.1 GCA_947296835.1 uncultured Atopostipes sp. | reverse complement strand
TTATACATTAATTCAAGCGCACCTTGTACCGTCGCTGGGTCTTGTAGCGGGTGAATATTTGCAAAGCCATCTAAGTTTGCGATATCCTCATTCACTTTCGGGTTATATTTCATCGTACATGACCCTAGTGGATAAGGACCTGATTCAATTCCGAAGTTTTTATTCGATAATTGTGTATAGTGTCTCAACAATTGTAATTCAGAAACTTCTGGTAGCGCAGCGGCTTCTTTTCGGACTAAGTGATCCGGTAAATCCGCGGTTAAATCATAGTCTTCGATTTCACTCGTTGGTAAATCATACGCCGTGTGCCCCTCTTGTGAGGCTTCAAAAATAAGTGCATTGTAATCATTCAACATTTATTTTGCCACCTCCACTAATGCAGCTACAAAAGCGTCCATTTCATCTTTTGTACGTTTTTCAGTTGCACAAAGTAACATCACATGTTCTGTTTCATACATTGGTGATGCGTCGTAACCACCGATAAAGCCTGATTCGAACAGTGATTTATTAATTTCTGAAATCGGTTGGTCTAACTTCACAAGGAATTCGTTAAAGAATGGTGCCCTGTTAACCAACTCAAAACCTTTATCTTGTAATTGTTTTGCTAAGTAATGTGCGTTTGTGATATTGCGTTGGGCTAAATCCTGGATTCCTTGCTTACCGTATGCAGTCATTGCAATAGCGGAAGCTAGTGTGAACAGTGCTTGATTCGAGCTGTAGTTACTCGTCGCCTTTTCACGACGAATGTGTTGTTCACGTGTTGTTAAGGCCATTACGAAACCTCGTTTACCTTCTTCATCCGCTGTCTGGCCTACAATTCGTGAAGGCAGTTTACGCATCAAGCTGTTTGTTACCGCCAAGTATCCCGCATGAGGTCCACCATATGACATGGCGATTCCAAATGGCTGCATATCTCCAACAACCATATCAGCACCTAAAGCACCTGGGCTTTCTAATTTTCCAAGCGCGAGTGGGTTCGATGAAACGATTAGTAGCGTCTTTGTTTCAGCTAGCAATTCTTTAATCGCTTGTAAGTCTTCGATTGAACCAAAAAAGTTCGGATACTGAACAACAACTGCTGCCGTTTCATCATCTAGTTTTTCTTTTAAATCGGCTAAATCAGTAATATCGTTATTTAGATTCACTTCTTCGACTTTGTATTCGATGCCGTCTGAATATGTGTGAAGAACTTCGATACCTTGCGGATTTACCGCTTTAGAAACTAGAATCTTATTCGCCTTTTTCACCTTACCGATGGCTAGATTCGCTGCCTCAGCAAGCGCGTTGAAGCCATCGTACATGCCACTGTTTGTAACGTCCATCCCAGTCAATTCACAAATCATTGACTGCCATTCAAACAAGGCCTGTAAACCTCCTTGTGAAACTTCTGGCTGATACGGTACGTATGCTGTCAAGAATTCCTGGCGTGAAATAATGTGGTTCACAACCGCCGGAATATGGTGGTCATAAACACCTGCTCCTAAAAAGTAAGGCATGTCAGATGCTGTCGTATTTTTAGTAGCTAAATCACGCGCATGCTTTAATAGTTCATACTCACTTAATGATGCTGGCAAATCCATCTGTTCGTTGATTCGCACTTTTTCTGGAATATCCGAGAATAAATCCATAATATCCTGCGCGCCAATCGTCTCTAACATGTCTGCTCTATCTTGCTCTGTATTCGGTAAATATCTAAACTTTTTCATGAGATGTTCCTCTCTAAAATCATCTTGATTTCGTATTTATGTATTCGATTCTTGTGAAATGACTTTACGACTTCGTACTCCCTTTTCGAAGTTACAAGACCTACTATCCATAGTAAAAGTGCTCTCATGGTGTTACGATTCACACAATTCACGAGAGCACTGTCCGAACATTTCACAAAGAAAAAGATCTTACTCTTCGATTAATGCTGCATATTCTTCTTTTGATAATAATCCTGATGTGTCGACTTCGTCTTCAGTTTCCAGTTCGATGAACCAACCTTTTCCTGTTGCGTCGTCGTTTACCAGCTCTGGCTCGTCTTCTAAAATATCGTTAACTGCTGTAACCGTACCTGTTAGCGGTGATAGAATTTCAGAAACTGATTTTACAGACTCTACCGTTCCTAGCTCGTCGCCCGCGTCTAAGTCGTCACCTTCTTCTGGCAACTCAACATATACGATATCGCCTAGTTGGTCTTGTGCGTACTCTGTAATCCCGATGCGTACTTTATTTGTGTCTAAAACTTCTACCCAATCGTGGTCCTCTGTATAAAATATCTGTGTCATGTAAAACACACTCCTTTTTCTAGTCTATTTTCGGCGTAACCAATCTTTTTTTACGATTTCAGCTGGAACGAGTTTTTTTCGAACTTCAATGAATACTTCGTCCCCGAATTGTGCGTGTTCTTTGTCAATCAACATAAAGCCAATTGCTTTGTTGAAAGTTGGACTCATTGTTCCTGAAGTCACTGTTCCGATTTCCGTTCCATCTGCATTTTTTATCGTCATTCCTGGACGCGCAATGCCGCGGTCTTTTAATTCAAATCCACGCGAAATACGTTTATCTTCTTTTGTTTTGTGTGCAGCTAAGGCCACTTTCCCTGGATAATCGGCTTCTTTTTGATCACCCGTTTTAACGGTAAAGGCAATGCCTCCTTCAAATGGATTGATTGCTTCTGACATATCATTTCCATATAAAGGTAAACCTGCTTCTAGTCGCAGCGTGTCACGTGCACCTAGTCCACATTCTTGGATGTCGAATTCAGCGCCGGCTTCTAGTAATGCTTTCCAGATGAACAGTTGTTGGTTAAATGGGACATACAATTCAAAGCCTGCTTCTCCTGTATAACCCGTACGT
>CAMYQS010000244.1 GCA_947296835.1 uncultured Atopostipes sp. | reverse complement strand
TGCCTCTTGTCTCGTGGGCTCTGAGATGTGTAAGAGACAGCTTCAGCAGATGGGTCCATTCTTAAGTACTCAACAATACTTCCAAGTACTTCATAGTCTACTTCGCCTGATTCTTTTAGTGTTACGTTCATCGTTAAGTTATCATAGTGGTTCATAACGTCTACAATCTCGTAGTCAAAACCTTCAGCTGCGATGATTCCTTTTGAGTCGCGACCTTCATTCAACATTTTCTCTTGAGCTGATCCTAAGAATGCTCGGAAAATATTACCGGCACCTAGATGTAACCAAATTGGATTTTCTAATGTGTCCGCTTTCACTTTTGCTAAATCATAATCAGGAGTAGTCACCCCTAATTCAGCTAATTTCTCTTTTTCTAACAATACTTCTTTATTCAATAACATTTCTCCACAACTCCTATTCTTTTTGGTAACCGTTTTCCTAATTAGTTTACTATGCAATTTTGTCAATTGCAAACATTTTCGGTCAAAACATCAGATGTTAATGATTCTTTATAATTACACTCGGTACATTGATATTTTTGCGCAATTTTGTATTCGCTAAAATAATATCTGCGACATCATCCGGATCCATCAAACCACCTGTATTCTCTTCTTCGATGATACCATCCCAAAACGGTGTTTTCATGCCACCCATATAGATACCGTGCACATGAACATTCGTGTCTTCAAGCTCTTTCAGAAGGCTTTCCGTGAAGCCTTTAACACCAAATTTACTAGCAGAATATGCCGATTCTGTAGCTTTACCTTCTTCCCCAGCTGTTGAAATAATATTCAAAATTGTTCCGGCATCTTGGGTTTTCATTTCACCAAGAACTTGTTGGGTACAGTAAATGGTTCCTTTTAGATTAATATCAATCATCTGGTCAATGTGATTGTTTTCGAGATTTTCAGCTAAATCGAAGTACCCGACTCCTGCGTTATTTACTAGAATATCAATCGCGCCGACCGATTCTTTAATGCGTTTAAACGTTGATTCTACGGCTGTATACGACGATACGTCCAGTGGATAAATTTCGTAGTTCTTAAAATCTTTTGCGATAGCTTCTAATTTTTCTATCGTCCGTCCGAGTAGTGTGACATGGTAACCTGCGGCATGATATTTTTGGGCAAGGGATGCTCCTAAACCGCTCCCCGCTCCTGTTATAACAACATTCTTCATTTCATAATCTCCTTCTAATCCTATTAACTTAATGATACAACAATTTTGTGCCATCACAAAGAAATGTCATCTGACGACTTTCGTTTCTAGTTTAGCTAGTCCTAGGGAAGATATTAGGACTAAACCGAATAAAACTAAGATTGAGACATCTGGGAAAGCTAGTCGAATAAGTCTGATGAAAATATAGTGCGATAGATAAATGGTGTACGAGTAGTCACTCAATGGATCCAATATTTTTTCGAATGGCTGTAGCCAATTTGGGTAGACAACATTTAGTAAGATTATTAGGACCGAGAAAAACACGACACTTGGACGAGTTTGTACAAGTACAACATCATCCGCCAGCCCCATTGGTTCAAGAATAATATAAAGTGTGTTGATGGATAGTAGCCCAAGCACCCAATATTTATTTAGTTTATTTTTGAGCGTTTCATAGTTTTGGGCAATCCAGATTCCAAATACAAAATAAAACAGCCAATTTATTGGATTCTGATTTTGAGTGAAGCCTTCCGCTATGGTGGGATTTGATATCAGGCTGATTATAGTGATTCCGAATGTTAACCCAACGCCCCAAAGTTTATCTCCTAGTTTCGTTAGTAGTGGATATACTATGTAAAAAACGACAATTAGCGGCACAAAATATAGATGCGGATAATTCGTTCCAAGGAATAACCCTCGGATGAATTCGCTGATTGTTATAGATTCACCTTCAATTAAGTTTGCGAATAGATAATAGATCATATTCCAGACGAGGTATTCTGGGAGTAGTTTCCCCAGTCGATTCTTTAGAAATGCCATGTAGATTGCTGACTTCTCGTAACTCTCCGCAATCGTTAAGCCCCAGCCTGATAAAAATATAAAGATTGGTACCCCAAAGCGCGTGATTTGATTGAAGATGATACTACCTGTTTCTTCCGCAATCGCGGTCGGTGCGGTTACATGTATTAAGACTACCGCTGCGATCGCGAGTCCTCTTAAATAATCAAAGTTTTTATAACGTTGTTCCATTTCTTAGTCTCCTCAGTTCAATTCTGTCCACTCATACTATAATCGTTCTGCGAGATTGCTTTCCACTTAAATGCCCTTCTTGTGGCTGAAAACTTTACGGATATTATTCTATTCTTCTTGGGGGGCTAATCCCCCCACACCCCCAATCAAAAACCATACCTTTTCTTAAGGCAGGATCAAAGGATCTTTGGGATGAACATTTCGCGGGGCGAAATGGACTGTTTTGGGTTTATGGAGCTTGGAAACTTGGATAAAGAAAGTTATAGCGATTATTTTACGTTATCAATATATTAGAAAAAGTTATTTCAATTCATTTTCGTTATCTATATATTAAAAAAAGTTATTTCAATTCATTTTCGTTATCTAAGTAATAAAACAAGTTTTTCGAATTAACTTTTTCTATTCAGTAATCTGTATAGGTTTGGAGTTGTTTAACAGCTAATTTCAGTATTGGCAGCATCTCTTTGAACGGTATTGTGTCATTTATATACCACCTTCTTTTACAGTTGCCTTTCAGAGTAAAATGCTTAACAATATACTTTCTCACCGTTACATTTGAGTAGGAACCATCAAAGAAATCAACTATTTTGGTGATGTCTAAGTCCTTATCAAAGTGAATGACGCCGTATTCGCAGATCGTGCGGACAATGGCATTTTCACGTGG
>CAMYQS010000243.1 GCA_947296835.1 uncultured Atopostipes sp. | reverse complement strand
GCACCAGTCGAGCGGTTGTTGGATTCATTTGAAGCAAGTTTGAAATCTCTCGACGACTTCTACCTTCCGCGTATTCCTCTAAGAAATGAGCACCTGCAAATATCAGAATCAACAGTGCTCCTTCCCAAAACTGTCCGAGAAACGCGGCACCTAAAGCTGCGAGTCCCATTAAGATATGAGAGTTCGGCGTAAATTTTCCGTTAGCTTTCGTGTTTTTAATCGTTCCACCAATTCCTTCAAGCACGACAACGTGATACCCAGCTGAAAGGGTCGCGATCGCAAAAAGGCTATTCTTCAACATTGTATAATTATTACTAATAAATAGTGCCACGATGGTTAAAGCTAATCCAATAAAATAGAGGATAATCGGCAGTTTCCCGTGACCGTGCGAATGACCACAACTATGTGTATGTTCGTGTTCTGCGTGTGATTCGTGTGTATGATTCACTATGAATGCTCCTTCTCTGATTGATTTTTAGCCGTAAATCGTAACGATTACGATTTACATGAATGGTTATTCATATGTTATTAAGTTAATAATAACGCTAATCCATTCAGTAGTCAAGTCATACCCAGAACAAAACTCGCACACGCCTATTATCATTAGGGTATGCGAGTTTATTTTTCTATATTTTTTAAATTGTCAGCTGCACCTGTTCGTTATAGAATGATCGATAGACCATATAACTTGCGATGAAAGAAGAAATAGCCGTTACAGATATTAGCATGAACATAACCACAATCTGGTAACGAATAGCGGCTATTGGGTCAACCCCTGCAAACATTAAGCCGGACATCATACCGGGTAAACTGACTAACCCAACCGTTTTTGTTCGTTCGATTGATGGCGACATCCCCGTTTGAATACTATCACGCAGAATCGATTGAGAAGCTTGCTTTGGATTCGCACCTAATGCTAACTTTTCTAAAACCTGCTGTCTACGGTCATTGAATTGCGTCATTAATGTTTTATACACCACACCAATTGTAGTCATCGCATTACTTGCAATCATCCCTGTGATTGGAACAATTTGTGACGGTGTCCATTTAAGCGCTCCGGATGAAACTAAAATCGTAAGAGCAATTACCGTTCCGACACCAATTGAAACTAAAGATATCAGAAATGATCGGTCAATTCCTTTACTTGTTTTATGGGCGTTCTGAGCCGCGTTAAATATAATAAATAAGACCATCACTAAAGTTAAGATGTTATTGTCAATTTGGAAGACAAAGCCTAATACATAACCAATAATGAATAGCTGTATTACGGAGCGAACGCCGGCTATCAGGATATCTTTCCCTAGACCCAATTGCTCTTTATGATCAACAAAAATCGCTATAAATAATAAGAGCGTTGATAAAATTAACGAAAAATTACTAATTTCTAAACTATTTTCCATCTGCTGTCTCCTCCAATTTCCCATTATTGATCGTTATGATTTCACTTGAAGCATCTATTTCATCTTGATTATGCGTGATCCAGAGTACCGTTGTTTTTTTTTCTTTGTTCAAACGGCGGATATAGGATACGACAATAGCTCGATTTTCTTTGTCCAATGAACTGGTAACCTCATCCATCAACAATACCTTTGGTGGGTACATTAAATTTCGGATTAAAGCCACACGCTGTTTCTCTCCACCAGATAAGTCTTGAATAGGTTTATCTAGATAAGTACTCGGTAATTGAACAATTTTAAGCCCTTCAATTGCACGACCTTCATCAAATTCATCCCCTCGAATTTTCGCTGGAAACGCCAAGTTATCTCTTACGGTATCATCAAATAAAATAGCATTCTGAAAAAAATAAGAAACTTCTTTACGATACTCAGTTGGTTCGTATTCAAAGATATTCTTACCTTGGTATTGTATCGTTCCTGAAGTGGGACTATTTAGTAAACCAATCAGCTTTAATAGTGTACTCTTACCTCCACCCGAAGGACCCGTGATCGTTACAATCTGTCCCTCTTTCACACTAAAATTGATATTTGTTAGAATTTCATCATTACCTACTTTGAAGCCAACATTTTCTAACTGTATGATTTCTTTAGACATTTATTCACTCCTATTTTCTATTCTATTATAAATAGTATCACTTAATTAGAATTACTACAAATAAGAACCACTTTAAAATTCTCGTAAAACTAAAAGGCCAAATCATATGAAAGATGATTCAGCCTTTTAGCTATTCACTTAATTACTTTAATTTTCTGTAGCAACTATCGATTCTTTTGCGTTAAAATCCTTGCTGCCCTTCAGGTTATAGCGTAGTAATCTCATACCGTTTACGATAACAACTAAGATACTTGCCTCATGAACTAACATTCCAATTGACATGTTCATCCATTCTGAGAAGAACACGGCTGATAATAGGACCAACACAACGCCAATTGCGATAATAATATTTTGTCTCATATTATTGACCGTTGTTTTCGCTAAACCAATGGCATATTGTAAACGACTCATATCTGAGTTCATTAAGACTAAGTCAGACGTTTCAATCGCTACGTCCGTACCGCCTCCCATCGCTACGCCAATATCAGCCATTGCAAGGGATGGACTATCGTTTACACCATCTCCTACGAAGGCTACGACTTCACCTTTTGCTTGTAATTCTTTTAGATAGGCTGCTTTATCTTCTGGTAGTAAGTTACCAATCGCATTGGTTAACCCTAATTCTTTCGCAACAAGGTCAACTGTCCCTTGGTTGTCACCCGATAGAACAATTAAGTTCTTCACACCTAAGTCTTTCATCGCTTGTAAGTCTTCTTTAATACCCGGACGAATTTGATCACGAATACCCATTAAAGCTTTCAACTCACCATCGACGGCTGTAACTGTCTCTTATACACATCTCCAAGCCCACG
>CAMYQS010000242.1 GCA_947296835.1 uncultured Atopostipes sp. | reverse complement strand
ATACACGTATGGAGTGGTCGGCAGCGTCAGATGTGTATACGAGCCAGCCATGAATCCAACCACTAAAATAGAACCGACTGCATCATATGAACCAACAGCCGTTAATGAAACGAGCCCCATTAGCGCATAATGGATAAAAGCAGGTGAAATCCCAATAACCGTTGCAAAAGTCGGGTCAAATGTAGTAACTTTCAGCTCTTTAAAGAGTAATTTTATAAATGTGAAATTTAAAAGAAGAATTCCACCCATTGTCCATAGAGATTTCGGACCTAAATCGAGTCCAAATAATCGTACACGATCGAAAGCAACAAAAGCCAATTCTCCCATCAGAACAGAGTCTGTATCTAAATGAAGATTTCCTGCATATCGAGTAATAAGAATGATTCCCAAACTAAAGAATAAAGGGAAAACAATCCCAATCGCTGAATCCCCGCTTACTAATTCCGTACTTTGTAATGCTTCAATTAACCATACGACTAATAAACCGACCAGTGTTGCCCCGACCATTAGAAGTGGCGAGTTTAGATCGAGCGTAACAAAAAATCCAAGAACAATTCCTAATAATATGGAGTGTGTTATGGCATCCGATAACATCGTAATTCCTCGAATAACGAGAAAAACACCTGGTAAAGCACACGCAATGGATACAACAGTTGCAACTAAATAGATATCAAGCCACATAACGACGATCACCATCTCTTTCTTTTCTTTCGTGTACCATCATGGCATATTCTTTTTTTCGGTTATAATAACTTCGTTTTGTTGAAATAATGCCTCGTTTAGGTGCAAATAATAAGCTAAAGAATATAATCACACTCAATATCACAACAATTGTCGGTCCTGTTGGAATCTGAGTATAGAACGAACTAATGAGTGTACCTAAAACACCGGAAACAAAGCCAAAACTACCGGATAAAAGAACCATAATACTCAAACGATTTGTCCATTGTCGCGCAGCAACTGCTGGACCAACTAACAGAGCACTCATTAAAATAACCCCAACTGATTCTAATCCTAAGATAATGGTAACAATCATAATCATTGAAATTAATCCTTGAATAATTGTCGTATTTAGTCCTAATGTACGCGCATATTGTTTATCAAATGTATAAATTTTGAGTTCTTTCCAAAATAGAAGAACCAAAACTAAAGCAATAACTACCGCGACAATTAAGGTTTGAACATCGCGTAATAGCATAGATGAAGCTTGTCCATAAATAAAATTATCAATCCCTGCTTGATCTCCTTCTGGTGTACGTTGTAGATAAGTCATCAACACTAAACCTAGACCAAAGAAACTGGATAATATTAGCGATAGAGCATTATCAAACTTTACTCTACCGTTTTTACTCAGCCACTGGATAGCAAAAGTAGCGATTAAGCCACTTATCGTTGCCCCACCTAAAAGAAATAACCATTCTTTACGACCGATAACCATGTAACCAATAATAATACCTGGCAGTGCCGCGTGGCTCAAAGCATCACCCAGTAAGCTTTCTTTTTGTAAAGTTGTGAATGAACCAATTACACCACTCAACAAACCTAATAACCCTGTTCCTAGCGCGACAATTTGAAAGGTATAATCTTGTAAAATAATAAGAAGTTCATCCATCATTACACTTCGACTCCTTCAGCATTTCGATCACGTCGATAAGTTTCTTGTATGTTCTCCTCAATAAAAGTGGTTTCAACTGGACCATGCTCTATAATTTCATGATTCAAGAAGATCACATCATCAAAATATTCTTCTACTGTTTGCAAATCATGATGAACAACGACAACCGTTTTATTTTGCTTAACTAAGTCTCGAAGAAGCGACATGATTACTTTTTCAGTTTTAATATCAACACCAGCTAACGGTTCGTCTAATAGATAAATAGCCGCTTCCTGAGTCAGTGCTCTGGCTAAAAAGACTCTTTGTCTTTGACCGCCAGATAACTGGCTAATTTGTCGATCTTTAAAAGGTAGCATGCCCACCTCATTTAATTTTTCTTCAGCAATTTCATAATCTTTTTTCTTAGGACGTTTTAACCAGCCCAAGTGTGCATAGCGTCCCATAACCACTACATCTAATACCGTTGTAGGGAAATCCCAATCAACCGAGCTGTTCTGAGGTACGTAAGCAATATGTTTTTGAACATTTTGAAATGCATGCCATTCATCTTCAATTGAAAATTGAATGTCGCCCGATATGGGTTTAATTAAATGTAGCATCGCATTTAATAGCGTTGATTTACCTGCCCCATTCGGACCTAAGATTGCCGTTAACTTTCCTTTATTCATCGAAACATTAATATTCCAGATGACTGGAGTGGCCTGATAAGCCACCGTCACATTTTCTATTTTTATTGATTCAGTTTGCATTACGATCATTCCTTTCAGACATTTAACAATAATTATTTTAGAGCATCTACTATCGTATCAATATTATGACGGTACATTTTAAGATAGGTCTCTGCATCTTGACTTGCGTCACCTAAAGAATCAGAGAATAACTCGCCACCAATTTCTACATTCCACCCACGACGTTGAACCGCTTCTTGTAAGGATTCAATCGTACGTGTAGGAACCGATGACTCTATAAATATGGCTTTAATTTCATGTTCAACAATAAAGTGAGCTAAGTTACTCACATCTCGTGTGCCCGCTTCTGTTTGAGTATTTAAACCTTGTAGTCCAATAACATCAAATCCATACTCCTCACCAAAGTATTGAAAAGCATCATGAGCCGTTACCAAATAACGAGAATTTGTTGGAACTTCCTCCACACGATTTCGAATATATTGATCCAACTCTTCTAGCTCTGATTGATAAGAATCATTATTTTCTTTGTAGTAATTAGCATTTTCCGCATCATACATAATC
>CAMYQS010000241.1 GCA_947296835.1 uncultured Atopostipes sp. | reverse complement strand
AAGATTTTAATTAGTGCGTTCGTAGCTGGAGTGAACTTCGTGTCCTCCCTCTATCCAGGAGCCACGCTCATGGGATCGCTTGAATTGGTCAGCTTACCTTATGATCGTTACCTGAAATTTATGGTACCGATTATGGTAACCTTACTGGCTCTTTCCGGAATCATTATCGGTCTAGCTCCATATTTAGGGCTTGTGTAGTAAATTAGTGTCTTGAGAATTAAAGTCTGATTAATATAGGGCATCCATTTATTTTCAAAACATAAATGGATGCTCTATTTTTAAAGTAATGCACTAAAGAAAGGCATAGCGATAAAAAACAAAAATTATAACGAAACATTCTAAATCATTTTGAGATAATTTCATTCGATGTAAAAACCGTGTTATAATAACACTAAATACATTGAGAGGAAGTTCACAAAATGGGTAGACGACTAATTTCAACACTACAATATGAAACACACGTGACACCAGGAGCTTATTTTCACTTAAAAACAGATTGGTTTAATATTGATGAGGAAATTGAAACCATTATTATTGATCAATCGAATGTTTTTTCGAAGTTACTGTCTATTTATCCAAAAGGCTTTTTTATGTATCTGGAACAAAGCCCAGAAGGTGCTATTTACCGGACAAACTATCCATTGTATCTTCGTGAAGGTGAAGATTATTACTATGTGGATTGGGATTTAGCAACAGTTAAATAAACAAGAAAAGTGCATTTTAGAAAATTTCTAAAGTGCACTTTTTCTTTGAGTGTTCCAAATCATAAAAATGTGATAAAATGGAGTCTACAAATTAACTAGATCTAATTAAGGAGAATCCTCATGAAAATATTTTTAGTCTATGGTGGAAAGAGTGCAGAGCACGACATTTCAATTATTTCTGCTTATCATATTTTACAAGAAATTTATTATGAATATTATCAAGTTTTACCAGTATATATCACGCCAGAAGGTGAATGGATTAAAGGGCAAGTCATCGATACAAAAGAAGGAATCCCTACTTTGTCTGAATTACGTAAAATCAAAGGCGATATCTTTGATTTTAATGAATTTAAAGAAGAAAAATCAGTTGTATTCCCAGTCTTACACGGACCAAACGGCGAGGACGGAACAGTACAAGGTTTATTTGAAACCCTAAACGTACCTTATGTTGGTGCAGGTGTTTTAGCAAGTGCGGCAGGGATGGATAAAATCGTTAGTAAAGTTCTATTTAAAGACGCGGGTATTCCAATTGTACCTTACGAAACAGTGACGACCGCAGACTGGTTAGCGAATTCGGAAGAAGTAGCAGAGCGTATTATGAATCACTTACCGTTCCCACTTTATGTGAAACCAGCAAACTTAGGTTCAAGTGTTGGGATTTCAGAAGTAAATAACCCAAATGAGCTAGAAGATGCAATTAACTTAGCGTTTGAATATGACCATCGCGTGTTAGTTGAAGAAGGTGTGAACGCGACAGAAGTTGAAGTAGCAATCCTTGGAAACGAAGACGTGCATACTTCGGTAGTCGGGGCATTAGTTAAAGAAGCACAATTTTATGACTACGATTCAAAATATGTCGACAATGAAGTATCGCTTGAAATTCCAGCAGATCTTCCAAAAGATATTTCAACGACACTAAGAGAATACGCAACGAAGGCTTTTATTGCCATAGATGGTAGTGGGTTGTCACGCGTGGACTTCTTTGTGACAGATGATTTTGAGATTTACATTAACGAAATCAATACATTCCCAGGATTCACACCGATTAGTATGTATCCAAAACTATGGGAAGAAACGGGCTTAGCGTACGGTGACGTAATTGAGGAATTGATTCAATTAGCTATGTCGCGTTATGAAGGACGCATCACTCGTTACGGAAAACAACGTTAAATTACAGAGAAATAGTTGGAGGTCATTATGACAAAATGGACGTTAACCGACATCGCACAAGTTGTCGGTGGAGAACTAAAGCATGCACCAGATACTGAAATTACAGTAACAAGTGTTAGTGGCGACTCACGCTCATTAGAAGATGGCGCGCTGTTTGTACCGATAATTGCTGAAAGAAATGGGCACGAATTTATTCAGAGTGCGATTGACAACGGTGCAGTAGCAGCTTTTTGGAGTGATGACTCTGTTACTGCACCGAGCGATTTCCCAATCATTAAAGTAGAGGATACGCTAGAAGCTTACAAAACTTTTGCCCAATGGCATCTAAAAAAAGTTAATCCGAAAGTTGTTGGGATTACCGGCAGCAACGGGAAAACCACGACCAAAGACATGACCGCAGCTGTTTTACGTACGAAGTTTAAAACGCATAAAACAGCGGCGAATGAAAATAACCAATTAGGTGTACCAAAAACCCTTTTAACGATGCCAGCAGATACAGAAGTACTAGTTCTTGAAATGGGCATGAGTCATCCGGGTGAAATTACAATCCATTCGACAATGGGGAAACCAGATGTGGCCGTTATTACGATGATTGGTGAGTCACATATTGAAGCATTTGATGGTTCGCGCAAAAAATTAACGCAAGAAAAACTAGCAATACTAGATGGCTTAACAGATGGTGGTTTATTTATTCGACCAGCGGATGAAGCGTTAATTACTGATCAGTTTGATTATGCTGTTCGCAACCAGACATTTGGTTGGGATGACAAATCGGATATTTATGCAATCGATGTTTCAGGAGACTCGACATCAACTACTTTCACAGTAGAAGATGAAACCATCACAATCCCTGTTCCTGGAAAATATAATGTCAATAATGCGTTGATTGCAATCTTAATCGGACAGGAGTTTGGCATTTCATTAAAAGAAGCGAAAAAAGGATTCGAATACTTAGAGATGACAAAAAATCGTCTCGAATGGTTAGACGTTCAAGAAG
>CAMYQS010000240.1 GCA_947296835.1 uncultured Atopostipes sp. | reverse complement strand
TTCATTGTTTGTTAGTTTCTCTGTCATTTGATTTCCTCATTTCGTTCTTGGTACACAGCATCAAAATATAAACTAAATAATTCTGCATCTGATAATAAAAAATTATTTACTTCTGTCATACTTGGAATTTTATTATCAGAGCTATTCATTTTTATATAATCTTTCAATTCATGAATATTAGCTAAGTTATTATCATCAATTAATTCACAGATAGTATTTAGTTTTTCAATCTTCTCTTCTGTCATTTTATCTCTCCAGTTTCAGAATCAATTTTTTGTGCATATCTCGTTCTATATCCACATTGATAATTTCCTTCAAACCAAAGTCTAAAACCTCCAGGACTTGAAGTTACAACATCATATACATCACTCATATTTGTAATTCCATGTTCTGATCCATACTTTTGCAAATAACCCATTAAATCTATCACGTTAACTAAATGCTTTTCTTGAACTATATTCAGTAATTTATTCTTTAATTCTCTCTTCTCGTTTTCATCTAAAAATACATATCTATCAATATCAAAATCATTTATGAATTTAATATCTTTTTTAGCATATTTATATTTATTTTTCTTGATAGCGTCTTTTGACTCATGCGTTAAATACAAATAAACATGTTCCACGTTATCAACTATTTCTATATGCGATAATGATTTATCACCCAGTGTTCTCTTTATTTTTTTTCGAACACTTTCTGTAGTTACAGGATTTCTAGCTACATACAAAACATGATAATGTGCTTTTTTAAACTCTTGTCCCTCTACTTCGCTTTTATCTTTATCATGCAGAGGACTGACTGCCATAGCTAAACCTAAACTTGTTAATCTGTCTTCCCAATCTTCAGGAATACTCTCAGGATAGATAATAAAAGTAAAATACCTTGCTTTTACCTGTGTCTTTTTCATGTTATAATTACCTCGCTTAGTTAAAGTTTGTCGTCATTGCCGTGACGACTTTTTTTATGCCTTTTTTTCTTCGTAATACATCTGCAATGCTAGAGTAATAACCGCACTTTTTGAAAGTCCCAATTCTTCTGCTAATTCCTCTAATTTTTGAGCAATATCATCTTTCAAAGTTACTTGATATCTTTTAGTCAATTAGAGCACTCCTTTATTAAAATGTTATACACATAATAACACAAACTAGATTGATTTCAACAGCAAAAAACACAAAAAATATAAAACGGCGGTCAAAACGGCGGTCAAACGGCGGTCGAAAAAAAAACTCTAAACTCCTTGGTAGAGTAAGGCTTAACCCACTTTTTTTTGAAATTTGGCACTCGGCACTATATGGGGGGTCGTAGTAGCCCCCCCTTTTCATCTCCTAAAGTTAAAACCTAACCCCTAAAAAACAAAAAAAGACCTCTGATTTTGCAGAGATCTTATCACTCTTTATTCCAATTTCCTTTTTGTTGTGAACCTTTCGCAATCTGAAAAACTCTTTGAGTTGCAGTCGTGGCTTCACCACAACTGAACTCCAGTTTAATTCGATTGCTTTTCCCAACAAAAAGTTTTCTCGGCATAAACAACAACTTACCGTTCAATATCCAATCCCTTTTGTTGAGCTTGTCGTTGCCCTTGCTCATATTCATGAACATTGTCTTTTACAAAATCTAAAAATTTTCCTAAACCTTTAGTCTTATCACTTTCTTGAAGTTTATTACTAAAATTCGTATATACACTCTCAAACTCTTTAAAATTATCTCTAAGATGCTGATATAAGCGTATTATAGCTTTGTCATAAACCTTATAAGCTTTATCGACACTTTTATATTCTTCTTGCAGTTTCTCATGGTCTTTTTTCAAACTTTTATGCTGGTCTAATAAATTTCCAGTTTGTTTTAATAATTTATTATATTCCTTGTAATAATCCTCATCTTTTAAACTCTCATAATCATCAAGAACATTACGAGCAGCAGTCACAGTTTGCTGTATTCTCTCAAATTCTTCAGCAGAAACAACCTTACGCCCTGTTTCTAGCTCCTCTCGACCCGTTAGAAAGCCTTTTTTGACTTCTACCTCATTCTCATACTCAAAATCACTAGAAGCTCTTAAATCGCTTATATGAGCGTCTAATTGCTTTTCTAGTTTTGCTAGATCCTTTTGTACAGTCTGTAACTCTTGTTTATGATATTCAGTTTCTTTTTTGTATTTGTCTATATCTTGATGTTGCCTTTCAGATACTTCTTTTGCAGTTCCACGTTGTAAGTCATAACCTTTAGAATTCACATATTGATTAAATCTATCTTGAAGTTCAGTCATTGCTTTTTTGTTCCCCAACTTCTCTTTCGCAGACAATCTACCGTCATCAGTTAAAGGCACAAATCCGAAGTGCATATGCGGAACTTTTTCATCAAGATGAACAGTCGCATATAACATATTTTCTTTTCCGTATTCTTGTTCTAAAAAATCTAAACTATCTCTAAAAAATTGATTCGTTTCTTCTTCACTTAGCTTATTAAAAAATTCATTATCACTCGTAATTAATCCGTCTACATGTTTAATTGCATCTTTCCGAATTGCACGTTTACCTGAATAATTTGCATGAATTGTATCCTCAATTTTTTCGCTATAATCAATCTTATTTTCGTTAATTAAATCATAATTTTTATACGTATTTTCATGATTAATATCTTTGTTATTATAGTTTTTATTTTCTCTTTGATTGTGTTTTTGAATGCCTTTAGAATTACTTGAACCTTTAACCCTAGCTACCCTCAAAATTGAATAAGACATGCGACACCTCCAGCTATGATAACTTTAAATTCTTATATAAAGTCTAACACACTAGACTTATTATCATAAGTCATTAAACCGTGTGGTCTTGCAGACGGCTTAAAACCTGTTTTCGCTTATGCGAAAAAGGACTA
>CAMYQS010000239.1 GCA_947296835.1 uncultured Atopostipes sp. | reverse complement strand
ATGAGTATTGCGGGCGATTCTTACCAGCGTTGCGGTTCTTTTTACCACTCATTGCGGAAGATTTTACCACACCTTGCGGTGAAGTTTACCAATTAAATTTATCATGTTCCTAAAACAAATCATCCTTGTCTCATATTATAATTAAGACAAGGATGATTTACTTTATTGACTATTCTCTTTATTGCTAAAATACTCGAAAATGATATTTCTTGAACCTTGATGAATATCCTGTTCTGTCCAGGTGTAAGGGAAAGGTTCAGTGCCATAAGTTTCTAATAGCTTATTTTTTAATTCTCTAGGGAATGGAAACCAATTCCTCTTTCCAGTCCGATGATAATAATCTTCTATTTTTCTTAATTTATACTTTGTTAATATGGACATGTTTACCTCCTGATGAAAATTCGTCTACATTATTTTCTAATGCTTTAAACCCATTTTTTCACGCATAGATATTTCACCATCAATAAAAACATCATAAGAATTATGAATAATTCGATCGAGTATGGCTTCAGCCAATGTGCCATCTCCTAATTTCTCATACCATCCCTTAAAATCAAATTGTGAACAGTAAATATTGGACTTCTGCGCTTCATACCTAGCGTTAATGATTTCAAGTAATAGAGTAGCTTCTTCATCGGTCAAATCGTATAACAGCCATTCATCAAGAATAAGAAGTTCTACCTTGATTAACTTCTTCATTAATTTTGTATAGCTACCATCAGCTTGGTGTTTCGCGATTTTGAACTCTTCTAATAGATTAGGTAAGCGGGTATAACGTACTGTGTAAAATTGTCTACATGCTTGAACGCCGAAGGCGGTGGCTAACCATGTTTTACCTGCTCCTGATACGCCTTTAAAGATTATATTACGACCATCTATGATATAATCCCCAACTGACAATTTCATAAGTAACTCTCTATCTAATTTTCTGTCTGCATCATATTGAATATCTTCTACAGAAGCTTGAACTGTAAATTGCGCTTGATTCAATAGACGGTTCATTTTATTGCTTTTTCGAACTGAATCTTCTTGGTCAATCATAATGCCTAATAATTCATCAAAAGTTAGATCTATATATGATGGGTTTGAAAGTAAAGTTTCACAGGCATCAGCCATCCCTGAGAGTCTAAGTTGTTTCAGTTTGTCATAGTTTTGTTGATTCATATTCTTTTACCCCCATAATATGATGCCCCTCTAGTGAACCCATATTTTTCTTCTATTTTTCTAAACTTTGTTTCTGCTATTTTTTCTTTATCCTGTTTTTTATTTGACTGTATAATGGTTTGTACACTCTTGACTGTTGGACGCTTAGTCGCTCGTAAAACATCTCTACAAGCTCGTTCAATTTCATAAACGGTATAGTTCCTTTCTAGTTTCTTTAAGGTAAATATTGCGTTTAAGGCTTGTTTTTCTACATCATAAGTATCAAGTAGAAACGTTACGATCGTCAGTGCGGAATCACCTAGACTTGCTGCCCATTTTAATGCTTCTTCGGGTGTTTGTTCTAAATATAATCGATGATTCTGAGGCATATGTTCTTTTAAAGTAGAGAAATGTCCATGTTTTCCATATAATGTTTGGTGAGAAGCTGCTCTTATATGATTGAAATAAATTTCAATCGTACTGTCTGATACTTTTACGTCCACTTCCTTACCTATAAGCTCATAAGGAACCGAATAAAACATACTATTAATAGAGATATGATAATCTGGACGTACTTTAGCGGTACGCCATTCAGACATTCTATAAGGAGCAGTTGGAAGAGGGGAAAGTGCGAATTTCTCCTCTTCTAAAAATGCAGACCATCTGGAACCTTTTCGGTTCTGGAAAGGTCTGTTGTTTAGTTGTTCTAACTTCTTCCAAACTTCATCATTTAATTCTTCTATTGAGAAGAACTTTATGTTCCGTAGCCCTTTAATAATCCAGGTAGATACAATATTTACTGAGCCTTCGACACTTGCTTTATCTTTAGGTGAACGAACACGAGCGGGTAAAATAACTGCGTTATAATGCTCTGCTATTTCTGCGTACGTCTTGTTTAATATCAGTTCTTTGCTCGTATGTTTGGTAACACCAGTTTTTAGATTATCAGGGATAAGAATCTGCGGCGTGCCTTCAAAAAATTCAAAGGCGTGTTGATGGAGTCGAATCCACGATGGTAAATCCATTCGATAAGATCCTTCCACATAAAATAATTGAGAACACGGTAAGGTCGCAATAAATACATAGACTTTTCTGTTCTCACCAGTATCCGGATCAATAACTGATAACGTTTGACCTGCCCAATCAACCTCTAAAATCTCACCAGGTTTTCGACGTATTCGCATTGTAGCTTTGTATTTCAAGGCATAATTATGATAGTGCTCAGCGAAAGTTCGATAAGCATAAGGTATTTTCCCTACACTTTTCGCTTCTCGCACATACTCATCATGCAATAAAGTTAAGGTCACATTAGGTTTGGCTAGTTCTTTATGCACCTTCTCAAAATCCATCACGTGTCGCCCGCTATTTTCCTGTTTCTTTTCAGGATAAAGAAAATCTTCCAACCATGGATCAGTAATTCCTTCATCCAAAGGGATGATTACACCTCTCTTTTCCGCAAGTTTAATTACCTCCGTTACTTTTTGTCGAGAGTGTTGCGTAATCGTTGCTATACTTCTTAGCGATACACCCTCACTATGTAGTTCCAAAATCTTTCGATAAGGAAACATACAAAAAACCTCCTATATTCTTATTGTCACGCTTAGTAATAACTAATGCGTGCTTCATAAGTATATAAGAGGAATGTTTAATACTGGTAAATTCTTCCGCAAAGTGTGGTAAATTTTGATGCAATGAGTGGTAAAAAGAACCGCAAGGTTGGTACAAATCAAATGCAATAATCA
>CAMYQS010000238.1 GCA_947296835.1 uncultured Atopostipes sp. | reverse complement strand
CCATTATCATACTTGCAAATATATTTATTGTTGAAATGAGTTCAATTTAACGAAGGGTGTGTCATGTTATGTCGAAAAAGTTATGGAAAATAGTTGGAGCATCAGCCGCATTATTATCAGGAGCTTGGCTGGCAGCGTATAAATGGCCAGTCGCAAAAAGACCGCAACGTGCATTTTACCGTGCGGATGATCCAGACATTTTAAATATCGCTCACCGAGGTGGAAGAGGACTTGCACCGGAAGGAACAATCGTAGCGTTTGATAATGCGATGAAACTGAATGTTGATATGTTTGAGTACGATACGCATATTACCAAAGACGGGCATCTGGTTGTCATTCACGATAATACAGTGGATCGCACAACAAACGGTACTGGAAAAGTCAACGAGATGACGCTTAAAGAAATCCAGTCGCTAGATGCCGGATATAACTTTGTGGATGAAAAAGGCGAGTACAGCTTCCGTGGACAAGGTGTGTATATTCCGACAGTTGAAGAAGTATTCAAACGCTATCCAAACATGCGTCACTTGATTGAAATGAAAGATACAAACGATGTCCACTTATATGAGGATGTCATTCAAGAACTCTGGCGTCTAATTAGTGAAAACAATATGGAAGATCATATAATGGTTGGAAGTTTTAACCACGATATCAATGAGCGCTTTGAAGCCGTGACTTGGGGACAAATTCCAATTGGGGCAGGCGAGAGTGCAGTCCGTTCATTTGTGGAAAAACACGTACCATACTTAAATGGTCTAGCACCATCCACAGTTGACTCACTACAATTGCCAGTGGAACAAGAAGGCTATGATTTAGCAACAAACAATATTATCCAGAGTGCGAAGAAGCGTAACATGTCGATTTACTATTGGACGATTAATGATGAAACGCAAATGCGCGAACTAATCGCTAAAGGTGTGGACGGCATTATGACCGATTACCCAGATCGCCTACAAAAAGTATTAACAGAAGTTCGAGCAGGTATTAACTAAAAAAAGCCCCCTTTCAGAAAAGGGAGCTCTAAACATAATAATATAGATGAGGTGAAAACATGGCAGATTTTAATTACGAAATTACAGAAGAACTAGGTGTTATCTCAACAAACGCTAGTGGCTGGACGCGCGAACTAAACATGATTAGTTGGAACGACCGCCCTGCAAAGTACGATATCCGCGATTGGAGTCCAGACCACGAAAAAATGGGTAAAGGCCTAACTCTAACGGAAGAAGACATGTCTTCGTTAAAAGAATTACTAAATGATATGGATATTTAAAACTAAAAATTACTTGACAGAGGGTGCATTTTTTAATGCATCCTTTGCTAGTTGGTCGACCAATTCGTTGAATTCGACCCCCGAGTGCGCTTTAACTTTGATAAATTCAATATCAATCTGAGGCGCTATTTGTTTATAAGCCGCCACATAATCTTGTGAAACGGGTTTGTTCGTTCTCCATTCACCCATCGCCCATTTTTCAATGCCGATGTAGTCATAGTGAATGATAATTTTTTTGAAATGATTTTTAACCGCCCATTGGATGGCGTGAAGAGCGCCAAATACTTCACCAGCAATTTGCCAGCTGCCTTGATATTTCGGGTTATCGCCCACACGACTGAGCGTATGGATGACTTCGTTATTTTGAATAAGAGCCGCTCCGAAACTATAACGCTCGGTGCGCTTATCAAATGACCCATCTACATAAGCAATGACCGTGCCCTCATCAGTTTGATGATTCGCATCAAATGTTGCGGTATTTTTATTATTCATAAAGGCTTCTGCCTCTGCTAACGTCTTAAATGACTTATACGTGGCACCCGAATACTTGAAAATCTGTGCCTTTGCTTCGTCCCATGTTCGATAGATTCCCGGCTTGTGGCCTTCGCGAATCGCATAATATTTATTACTCATAATAACCTCCGATAAACTAATTTACACTCCATACTTTACATTGTAAAACGTGAAATGTAAAAACTATTTTGAAAGGACCAAAAAAATGATACTAGAATATTGTGCTGAAAATTTCACTAACATCCCTAAAGCAATTGAACGAGGTGCGACTCGAATTGAGCTGTGTGATAATCTGGCAGCGGGTGGCACGACGCCATCTTACGCAGTGATTGAACATGCCGTAACATACGCCAACAAACAGGATGTAACTGTTATGACGATTATACGTCCTCGAGGTGGGAACTTTGTCTATACGCAAGATGAATTCGATATTATGAAAAAGGATATCCAAACGACAAAGGACCTTAATTCTCACGGAGTTGTTTTGGGTGCATTAACTGTTGAAGGACGGATTGACCGAGCCCAAACCAAGGACCTCTTAGACCTTAGTGGTGAAATGGAAACAGTTTTTCATATGGCATTTGATCATATCTCAAAAAACGTTCAAAAAGAAGAAATGGATTGGTTAATTGAACAGGGTGTGACGCGAATTTTAACGCACGGTGGCCTAGGAGGAACAATCTTTGACCATGTAGATTGGTTGAAAGAACTCATGGCACACGCGGATGGTAAAATTGAAATTCTAATTGGTGGAGGGGTTACACACGAAAACATCGCAGAATTATCAGAGCGATTACCAACAGACCAATTTCATGGAACGAAAATTGTTGATTTAACGGTATAACATTTCCTCCCGAAATATGATAAAATAGAAACACTTGTAAAAATCCAGTGGTACATGAATGAAGGAGTAGTCTATGTCTGATGAAAAAGTCTATATTTATCACACAAATGATATTCATTCGAACCTAACCTATTGGCCGCGTATTGCGAACGAACTCCAGGAAAAACGAGCAATTCGTGAAGAACACGGGGACTTTGTTTTGGCGTTTGATATGGGGGATGCGAGCGATCGTGTGCATCCGCTGACCGAAGCAACTGATGGG
>CAMYQS010000237.1 GCA_947296835.1 uncultured Atopostipes sp. | reverse complement strand
GTGTTACCCGTATTAAATGAAGCGGATGAGATTATCGGAATTATCACTCATAAAGATATCTTCAAAGCTTTGATTGAATTAACAGGGTATAAAAATGAAGGATCACGAATAGTCGTCGTTACATCAGAAGATCGTTTAGGAATCATTGCTCAAATTTCGAAAGCTTTAGCAGATCATCAAATTAACTTAACCCATATTTTCGTGAACCGACCCGAAAATGTTATCGAAATAACATTACAGACGACAGGTCCAAATTCAAAAAATACACAACAAGTTTTAGAAGATTTAGCCTACAAAACTTACGATATAACTTAAATAATTTTAAAAACCATCTCGTTATTTATCAATAACGAGATGGTTTTATCTTTTGAAACAGTGCTGTTGACACATTTAGATAAAATATTGACTAAAACGTGAATTATTCTTGAAACCGCTTACTACGGGTGCTATACTTAATTTAAGTTAAGACTCATTAATTGATATTTTTTTAAGAAAGAGTGCAATCGGTTGCACTAGATAAGTATTAGTTTTACATATTGAAATAAATTATAATATTATATTTTTAGGAGGAGCAATACAAATGAGTAAGAAAAATTGGAAAAAGATAGCATTAGGAGTTACATCAGCTTTAATTGCATCTGTTTTAATCGCATGTGGTGGAGACACGGATACAGATACACCAACAGGTGATGGCGATGCAGCTACAGGTGAGGGGACCGTTTATTACCTAAACTTTAAACCGGAAATTGCAGATCAAATCGAAGATCTAGCAGAGCAATACACAGAAGAAACTGGTGTAGAAGTTAAGATGACTACAGCAGCAAGTGGTACTTATGAACAGACATTAAGAGCAGAGATTACAAAATCAGCACCACCAACAATCTTCTTTATTAACGGACCAATTGGATACAACAACTGGAAAGATTATACATTAGATTTAAAAGATACTTTTTTAGGTGATTGGCTAACAGATCCAGATTTAGCTCAAATGGGTGAAGATGGTGGACTGTACGGTATGCCGATAACAGTTGAAGGTTATGGACTAATTTATAACAACGCAATTATGGATGAGTATTTTTCATCGGACAATAAATCAACTAGCTACACAAATATGGATGAAATCAATAACTTAGATGTTCTAACAGAAGTTGTTGAAGACATGACAGCACTTAAAGATGAATTAGGTATTGATGGAGTCTTCTCATCAACATCATTATCATCTGGTGAGCAATGGAGATTCCAAACTCACTTAGCTAACTTACCTGTTTACTATGAATATGAAGAAAAAGGAGTAGAATCGTTAGACGAAATTGATTTCACATTCAGTGAAAACTACAAAAACATCTTTGATTTATATTTAAACAACTCAACTACAGCGCCTGGATTACTAGGAAGCAAGACAACAACAGACTCAATGACAGAATTAGCGTTAGGACAATCGGTAATGGTTCAAAACGGTAACTGGGGTTGGGGACAAATTGCAGATACTGAAGGTAACGTTGTAAACGAAGAAGACATTCGTTTCTTACCTATTTATATTGGTGTAGATGGAGAAGAAGATCAAGGACTAGCAATAGGTACTGAGAACTTCTTATCAATTAATAGTCAAGCAGCTGAAGAAGATATTCAAGCATCTCTAGACTTCTTAAAGTGGATGTATACTTCAGATGTAGGTAAAGACTACGTTATTAACGAATTTGGATTCATCCCAACATTCAATACATTTGAAGAAGATGAATTACCGAGTGACCCATTAGCACAATCAGTTATTGCGTCAATGAATGACGAATCGAAATATAGTGTTCCTTGGATGTTTACTACATTCCCAAGTGAGCAGTTCAAGAACGACTTTGGTGACCAATTATTACTATATGCACAAGACCAAGCTGATTGGGAACAAGTAGAGCAAACAGTTATTGACTCATGGGCTCGTGAAGCTCAAATGTCTCAGTAAGATTATAGCTTAACGATATAATTCAATTTTAAGATAAGTCTTCTTCGAACATTCCTAGAAGACTTATCTCATTACGGAAGTCTACAGGACTTTCACTGAGTGAAATACAACAATTATTGTATTTCTAATAGTTCCTCTTTTGGGAAAACTCTATCTTACTCCTTTACCGTTATTAAGAGGACACCCAAAGAGGAATTATTGTTTTTATAAACAAAAAGTAACAAAGGTTTTTAGATAGGAGTGATTAATTTGAATAAATCAATGAAAAAATACTTCCCATTATTTGTGGGGCCAGCATTAATTGTTTTTACTTTAGTATTCTTAGTACCATTTGGCCTAGGTATTTATTTATCATTCACACAATTTAGAACAGTAACGGACGCTGTATTTGTCGGCTTCCAAAACTATATAAACGCATTTCAAGATCCAACATTCGTAGATGCCTTATGGTTTACAGTAAAATTTACAATCGTATCGGTAGTCACGATTAATGTCTTTGCCTTTATATTAGCATTACTCTTAACAAGAGGTATAAGAGGAACAAACATTTTCCGTACAACTTATTTTATGCCAAATATGATCGGTGGTATTGTTCTAGGTTACGTATGGTTAGCAATTATTAACTCTGTTTTATATAACTTTGGAGTGACCATTACATTTAACCCCGACTTTGGATTCTGGGGTCTAATCATCATGATGAACTGGCAATTAATTGGTTATATGATGATCTTATATATTTCTGGTATTCAAAATATTCCAGAAGAAATCTTTGAATCTGCTCGTATTGATGGAGCGAATGGTTTCCAAATTTTAAAAAATATTACAATTCCATTAGTACGTCCAGCAGCAACGATTACGTTGTTCTTAACAATGTCGAATTCATTTAAGCTATTTGATCAAAACTTAGCCTTAACAAATGGGGCACCAGCTGAACAAACTACGATGTTGGCTTTAAA
>CAMYQS010000236.1 GCA_947296835.1 uncultured Atopostipes sp. | reverse complement strand
ACGATACTGCTTCTTGTCTCTTGGGCTCGGTGATGTTTATAAGAGACAGGCTTACAAGTTCCAACCCGAATCATAGACGACCAAGGCGAAGAAGCCGGCACCTTGTATTCGCAAAAGGGGACGTATGTGCCAATTGAAGAGATTTCACCGACGATTCAACATGCGGTTATTTCAACCGAGGATCAGCGCTTCCACCAACATATGGGCTTTGACCCGATTGGGATTGGACGTGCCGCAGTGGGCTATGTGCTTAACGGTCGCATTGTCGGTGGGGGAAGTACGATTACCCAGCAGTTAACGAAGAACGCGTATTTGTCCGCAGACCAGACGCTTTTACGAAAGCTGAAGGAATTATTCTTGGCGATTGAATTAGAAAAATCTTATTCAAAAGATACCATTCTTGAAATGTATTTAAATAACTCGTATTTTGGGCAGAGCGTTTGGGGCGTACAAGACGCGTCTTTGAAATATTTCAATAAAAACGCTGCGGACTTAAGTATTTCAGAAGGAGCGACTTTGGCGGGGATACTAAAAAATCCATCGAATTATAACCCTATTGATTATTATGAAACAGCAATCGGTCGTCGAAACGTGGTTTTATCCTTGATGGAAGGAACCGGAACGATTACGCCGGATGAAAGACAAGCCGCTACGAACAGTGAATTAGCTTTATCAGACGGATATGAAATGACGAATACGTATCGCTATCCTTACTATTTTGACGCGGTAATTAGAGAAGCGACAACCCGTTATAAGTTAGATGAGCAAGATGTCTTGAATAATGGTTACACAATTTATACCGCTTTAAACCAGAATCAACAAACACAAATGACAAACATTTTTAAGGAAAAGTGGCGTTTTGAAACAGCTACAGATGGCACGCAATCTCAGAGTGCTTCCATTTCACTCGACCCTGCAACAGGTGGAGTTACGGCTGTAATGGGCGGACGCGTCGAAGATGACTACCAGCTACGTGGACTGAACCGAGCAACGCAAATGCGTCGACAACCCGGATCCGTCATCAAACCACTTGGCGTGTATGCGCCAGCTTTAGAAGCGGGTTGGGAAATCGACTCCATGTTAGTAGATGAACTCCAGACTTTCGGAGCGGATGAAAATGGTGAAGGTGGACAAACACCAGAGAACGTCGACAAAGTATATGACGGTGAAGTCCCAATGTACCAAGCGCTAGCAGTGAGTAAAAACAGCGCAACGACTTGGTTACTGAATGAAATTGGCTTACGCCGAGGCTACAATAAAATTAAAGAATTTGGTCTACCCGTGACAGACGGAGACTACGGGTTGATGGCTGTCGGCCTAGGTGGAATGGTTAACGGAGTAACTCCTCTTGAAATGGCGAGCGCCTATAGTGTCTTCGCGAACGACGGTGTACGTGTCGAACCGCATTTCATTACGAAAATTGTGGATGCGACGGGGGCAATTATCGTTGACAACTCGAAACCGAAAACGAAACGTGTCTTAAGTCAAGAAGTGAATGATGACATGAACCGCATGTTGTTGAATGTTGTAGAAAGCGGAAACGCCAGCCGAGTAAAACCAGCCGGCTACCAAATTGCAGCGAAAACAGGAACGACGCAAACTGAAATTCGTGAAGGGGCGACGGACCAATGGATTGTCGGTTATACACCCGATCTCGTCATCGCATCGTGGGCAGGTTATGACATCACAGACGTTGACGCAGGTCACTACATGAAATCCTTTACGAGTGCTGGAATCGGACAGGTTCTAAAAGCAGAATTTGAAATGATGATTCCGCATACGAATCAAACGGCATTCGCAGTGGACAATAGCGATATTGAAGTCATCGTCCGTGAAAACAAGCAGAATGAAACGGTGGAACAAATTAAAGAAGGCATCAAAGAGGCCGGAAAAGTTATACGCGAAACAACCGATCGCGCAGTCGATGGCGCCAAACGACTACTCGGTCGATTTATGAATCGATAAGAACTAACATACCCTTAGCCATTTCCTTGTGAAATGAGTGAAGGGTATTTTTTTGCGCTATATAACAAAATTATCGATTATTTGACGTATAGAATGTAAATACGGCTATCCCGATTAATGGTCCCTTGAAAGATTACCCTAAGAAGTAGGCGAGTTGACGGTTATGTTCTGTGAGAGTCATCCTTGTGAAATGCAAGAGCCAGAAGTTGCCGATTATTATCCATATCTGGCCAAACAGTTAAATACTTTAAATAATATAATCCGTACAAATTCAGGTAAATACTGGAATCCGGGAGCATATTTTTGTTATACTTTTAAGGAACAAAAGGAGGATATTGAATGTCAGTAAATATTTACGATACAGCGAACCAAATTGAACGCGAATTGCGTGAAGTAAGCCAGTACACAGCTTTAAAAGAGGCTTACGCAGAAGTTGCAGCGGACGAAGAAGCAAACAAAATCATGAAAGGCTTCCAAGAAATGCAACAGACCATTTACACGAAACAACAAATGGGTCAAGAGGTTACAGAAGAGGAAGTAGCAGAAGCACAAGCGATCTCTCAACAAATGACTGAGAATGAATTAACAGCGGGATTAATGGACAAAGAACGTGCATTAAACCAAGTTATTACAGATATTAACTCAATCATCATGAAACCGATCCAAGACATTTACCAATAAAAACCAGTTGGCTGGCATGTTATGTGCGAGCCAATTTTCACACATCGAAAAGAACATACGTACCCATACGGAGGTGAAAAAATGATTAGCTTTATACATGCGGCAGACTTGCATCTGGATACCCCATTTTCTGGAATCGAACAAACGTCGAAACAATTGGCAGAGAAACTAAGGCAAGCGCCATACGAATCGCTAGCGAATATCGTTGATCTTGCCATTGAGAAGAACGTCGATTTTGTGCTACTCGCGGGAGACTTATACAATAC
>CAMYQS010000235.1 GCA_947296835.1 uncultured Atopostipes sp. | reverse complement strand
TCGGCTATATTGTGGATGCTTTACAGAAACAAGGACTAGCCGACGATCGCATTGTAGATGGTGGTGTCTCAATGGGAGGTGTGACGACTGCAGCCCTATTAACCCACCACCCTGAAATTAAAGCCGCTGCTTGTATTATGGGAACACCAAAGCTTGTCGCATACCGCGAACGTATCTTTCAACATGCGAGCCAAATGGACCGATTCTTCCCTGCTGATTATAATCATCTATTAAATTGGATTCCAGAATATGATTTATCACTTAATATTGATAAATTAGCTGGACGGCCTTTATTAATTTGGCACGGTAAACAAGATATGATTGTTCCATATACACATGTCATTGAATTCGTAGAAGAAAATAAACATTTAGACAACATACAATTTATAGACGAAGATGAGAAGCACTTAGTCCGTCCTCAAACAATGGAGAAGATTACAGAATTCTTTGTTAAGCAAATGTTAAAATAGAAAACTGGAAATGTGTAGAGACGATATGCGTTTCTACACATTTTTTATTTCCATTTTATTAGAATGTTACAATCTCATCTTTCACCCTTCTAAAAATACTATATAAGCGTACATTCTTATTAGCTGGAAGAAGCTTCTATTGTCAATTATTTGAATGAAAAAAGACGCAACTCAGTAAAGAGCTGCGTCCCGTAGAAAAGGTATATCTACTATAGTATGGCCATAACAATATAGTTCAAGATAAACAAGCCCATTGATACCCATAAGATTGGGTGAACTTTTTTAGCTTTACCTTGAGCAAGTGCGATAATACCGTATGAAATAAATCCTGCGGCAATACCGTCTGAAATCGAGTATGCGAATCCCATAAAGATTGAAGCGAAGAATGCAGGAACTGCTACTTCGAAGTTATCCCAGTCAATATGGTTTAGCGAGCTTAACATTAAGATACCAACGATGATTAGTGCTGGTGCCGTTGCTTCAGCCGGCACAATTGCTAATAACGGTGAGAAGAACATTGCAATAACGAAACATGCTGCCGTAACGACTGATGTAAATCCAGTACGTCCACCTGCTCCAATACCCGCTGCTGACTCAACGAATGTTGTTGTATTCGATGTACCAAAGATTGCTCCAATGATGGTACCAATTGAATCTCCGAATAATGCTTTATCCATTTTAGAATCAAAGCCTTTACCTTCTTCTAAAGCTTTCATATCTGCATCCGTAAAAATTCCTGATTGACGACCTGTACCAATGAAAGTACCGACCGTATCAAATACGTCTGCTAAACTAAATGCAAAAATTGTCATTACGACAACAGGTAAACGACCAACATCCCCGAATAATGATGGTAAACCTTTTGATGTAAAGATTACACCAAATGTTGTTCCTAATTCTGCAAAAGCATTCGATAACGAGTTATCTGAGAAGTTAATAGATGATAGATCAGTTAAACCAAATACGATACTTAAGATTGTTGTTGATGCAATACCAATTAAGATAGCACCTTTAACATTACGTAACATTAAAATAATTGTGATGAATAATCCTGCTAAGCCAATAAACACTGCAGGGTTTGTGAAATCAACTAATTGTTGTAAAATTCCACCAGTTGAAACAACACTCGTTATCCCACCTGCGAATGATTCAGTTGCTGGTTCCATTCCGTTAACTGAAACAATATTCGATGCATCAGAAGTAAATTGTAAAAGTCCTAAATTTTTAACACCTAAATACCCGATAAAAACACCAATTCCTGCTGAAATCGCATTTTGTAAAGAGTTCGGAATCGCAATAATCAATAAACGACGAATATTTGTTACCGTAATCAAAACATTAATAAGTCCACATATGAATACCATCGATAGTGCTTCTTGCCAACTAAAACCTAAACTAAATACTACAGTATACGTAAAGAATGCATTTAATCCCATTCCTGGAGCTAATGCATAAGGAACGTTTGCGATTAATCCAATCGCTAGCGTTGAAATCGCAGATGCGAAAATTGTTGCTAAAAACACAGCCTGACTTGGCATGCCACCTTCAGCCAATATTGATGGATTAACAAACAATATATATGACATCGCTAGGAAAGTCGTAACCCCCGCTGTAATTTCTGTGCTTAAAGACGTATTATTTTCTTCAAATTTAAAGAAAGACGCAATTTTATTCACTTTTTTACCTCCGAATATATTTTTTTATAAGTACGAGGAGAGTATAGCATAATAACCGAATAAAAATCAATACTTATTTTAAATCAGTGGTTATCGTTCGTGTTTATGAGCGTTTCCGTATCAAAAATATTGATTTTTAACATAATTCCACTTTTACAGCAATATTATGCTCAAAACACGAAACTTTGATCCTCGTGCTAGCTCCGTAAAACAAAAAAAGCCTAGACCGAAGAAATTAATCTCCAATCTAGACTCTAATTTTTTAAAATTATTTAACTTCTCCCAGGGGTAAAATCTCTTTACCATGTGATTCATTGATTACTTGTGCCATAGCTGCGTAGATTGCTGTGAATCCACAAATAATTCCTTCGTAACCAGCGATTGTCAAAATAACAGCTGATCCAGTGAAGTTACCAATTGCTAATAAAAAGAATAGAAGAGCTAACGATCCAAATACAACTTGTAATGCTTTACTAATTTTTAATGTTGCAATAAACATGAAAAATGTGAATAATCCCCACATAGATAAGAACGCCGCCATTGATAATGACCCAGCCGGTGTACCGTAACCCATTTCAGGTAAAATATTTAAACCAACTAATGCCATCCAGAAAAAGCCATATGATGTGAAAGCCGTTGTACCAAATGTGTTGTTTTTCTTGAACTCCATAATTCCAGCAACAACCTGCGCCAATCCACCAAAGAAAATTCCCATTGCTAGAATCATTGCATCTAATTCAAAAAATCCAGCGTTATGAATGTTTAACAA
>CAMYQS010000234.1 GCA_947296835.1 uncultured Atopostipes sp. | reverse complement strand
CTATTTGTGGCTAACTTGGTTAAATCGGGTTACTGTTACCTTTTTAATTTTCATAAATGTATTCCAAGTTATGGTGAAAAACTGGAATAATAGTTTATCTTCAAAAACATATCATTCAATCTCTATTTTTAAGTGCAAAAAAACATAGCCGAAAGTGATCTATTCATTTCGCCTATGTTTTTTAGGGTTTCATTTCATTATTCAGTTCTTAGTTCTTACGTTCTTCCCAAAGCTTCAGACGCTCTTCGTGGCTAACCACTTCATGAATCTGATGCAACATCCAATGGTAACCATACGGGTCCATAAACGATGCGTTTGAAACACCATAGCCGGCTAATTCGACAACGGGCTGAACTTCAATACAACCTGCTTCAATCGCTTTTTTGTAGGTTTCTTTAATATCTGGAACGGTTACGTTCATCCACATCGTTATTGGATGTTCTGGATTGGGAGCAACTAATTTAAATTCGGGATTTTCATCTAACATATGAAATCTTGTCCCATAGATTGAAAAGACAACTTCATTCTCGCCTTTTCGAAGGTCTGTTACTTCAATTCGTTCAACTTCAAATATATTTTCATAACATTTGAGTGCAGCTAGACAATCTCTGACAACAAAATCTATTTCAACATCTCTCATTTAAATGCCACTCCATTTCTGATTTCAAGAAAACACAGCGTTGTTACATTTCAGTACGGCCTTGTACGGCTTTAAGAAGGGTCACTTCATCCGCATACTCAATATCGCTTCCTACTGACAGACCATGTGCTAAGCGCGACACTCGAATTTGTGCCGGTTTAATTAGTCGTGACAAGTACGTTGCGGTAGCCTCTCCTTCAACGTTTGCATTCGTTGCGACAATAACTTCTTCGACTTCCTCGTTTTGTAGTCGCTTCAGTAATGTTGGAATGTTAATGTCTTCTGGCCCTGTCCCTTCAATTGGTGAAAGAACGCCGTTGAGTACGTGATACAATCCTTGGTAGTCTTGCATCTTTTCCAGTGCGATGACATCTTTTGGCTGTTCAACAACCAATATCGTTGACTGGTCTCGGTTCATATCCGAACAAATTGAGCATGGATCACTTTCAGTGATATTGCCACAATTTGAACAATATTTTAAATCACGTTTCACACTAACTAAGTTTTTCGCAAAGTCGGTGACGTCTTCTTCTTTCATATTAATGGTATAAAAAGCTAAACGAGCAGCTGTTTTCTCGCCAATTCCGGGTAGTTTCATATAACTCTCCATTAGACGAGAGATTGGTTCTGGGTAATACATGGACAACTCCTGCTTTCTAACTGTACAACTTTTTTAATGGTTGCTTAGAAACCTGGGATATTCAAGTTTTGTGTATATTTACCCATTGTTTGCTCGGTTTCTTCTTCAACTTTAGTTAATACATCTTTTAATGCGATTGTAATTAAATCTTCTAAGAATTCTGCATCGCCCATTTCAGCAATGTCTTCTTTTACGTTAACTGCAAGAACGTCTCTTTTACCGTTCATTTCAATTGTGATTAACTCATCGTTTGCAACACCAGTAAACGTTGTTTCTTCTAATTTAGCTTGTGACTCAGCCATTTCTTTTTGCATTTTCTGCATTTGTTTCATCATGTTCTTCATGTTTCCGCCGCGCATAAAAACTCTCCTTTTAATTCTAATTTATAGTTTGTTTTGTAATTCTTCGACAGCTTTCATCCCACCAGCAATAACCGTTGTTTGAAATCCTTTATTTGCTAAATATGATGCCGCTGTTGTACCACGGTTTCCTGATCCGTATAGTGTGTAAATCTTTTTATTGCGTTCGAGTAAATCCGTGGAGTCAGCCAAGGTTTCTAGCGGAATATTGACTAAGTTCTTCTCAGGCGCTTGTCGTGTTATTTCATCTGGATGTCTAACATCAAGTAAAATAAATTCACCATCCGTTGTAAAGAAATCTTTCGCTGAAATGAGTGCCGTCTGTACTAGCTTTTCAGCCGGAACAGCCTCAATTGGAAGATAGCCTTCTATATTCGTAAATCCGTGTTCTTTAGCTATTTCACACAATTCATCTCTTTCTGCTACTGAATCAGTGCCTGTCACAAAGACAAACGGTTGATCCACCTTAAGAAAGTCTAATGCATATGTTTTGAAATTTCCAATATTTAAATTAAGTGAATGCTCCAGGTGTCCTGTTTGATAGTCCACTTGAGCGCGAATATCGACCAACTGTTGTTGCTTTAAATCCTCATACGATAATTGCTTCATGATTCACATCTCCTTGTAACTTTATTCAATCACTTCGACAATATTTTCACCGAAGAACTCAACGGCTTTTGAAACAATTTCATCTTCTTCCGTTGGTTGTGCTGCCGAATCGTCGGAATCTTCATCCGCGCTACTAGCTTTCTTCGGGTTCTTCATTTGGTTGATATAATCTTGACGTAACTCCGGCCATTCTTTACTTGTAACGGGTACAAGTTGAACGCGTTTTTGAATAACTTTCTCTAAATAATTATTCATTTTCTCTTGTAGCTCCGCGTCTTCCTCTGCGCGTTCACATAAAATACCGTACTCAAATTTCACAACCAATGAAGTCGGGCTTGCCGCTACGGGTTCTGAGTTGTTGAGTAATGCTTTTTGACCCACATCTAAAATGTCTAAAACGTCGACCCATACGGATTTAATTTCACGTAAGTCATCGTGAGTGGCCTCACCTAAGACTTGGTAAATTTGCGTACGATTCGCTTGGAAGTTTCCTTCACGTGTCTTCGTCGAAACTTTTTTCGGTCGTGGAGCTCCACCATTTTCTTGCATCGAGGTAATCGCCATCTTCAATGTTTTTAGCTCATTTTGTAGCTGCAGAACTTCTTCGCTAGAAACTTCTGAAACATTTGTGACAGCTTCAACGGTTTGCGTTTGTTGCTGAGCCGGCGCTGCTGCTTGGGCACCTTGATGT
>CAMYQS010000233.1 GCA_947296835.1 uncultured Atopostipes sp. | reverse complement strand
CTCCTAAAGCATAAATATGATCTTTATTCGTTTGTAGACGTTTATTTATTTGGATCGATCCATTCTCGGCAAGCATGACTCCTGCATCCTCTAGGTTTAATTGCTCTATGTTTGGTCTACGTCCTGTCGCAACCAATATTTTATCCGTTTTCTTTTCAAGTGTTGTTCCTTTTACTTCATAAGTCAAACTTAATTCATCATGATTAGTCGTGTCAATTTCTTTCGTATCAGCGTTAAAAATAAACTCAATACCCATATCTTGTAAAGTTTCTAATAACACCTGTGAATCTTCTTTATCTAATTGACTCATAAATTCACTGGAATCATTTTTTGAAAGAACAGATACTTTAGATCCAAATTGACTATAAATAGAAGCAAACTCCAATCCAATCGGACCATCTCCTATAATTGTCAGTCTCTTTGGAAAGTCTTCATCATCCATAATTGTTTTGGACGTATGAATTCTTTTACCATCAATCTTAATCCCTTTAATCGAAGGTATATTAGGAGTTGAGCCTGTATTTATAAAAATTCTATCTGCTTCATAGAATTGTTCAGAACCATCTTTTTTTGAAATTTTAACTTCTGTTTCGCTAGCAAAAGAAGCTTCGCCATCGATAACTTCGACATTATCTGTTCCTTGAACGTTTTCATAATTCGCTTGCGTTAATTGGTCAATGAGTTCTTTCTTCTCTTGAATTGATTCTTTATAATATGTTGCTGGATCATCCGTATCTCTCTTTCTAGATGCCAGTGTCGCTAGTTTTTTCGACGGAATACAAGCGACTGCAATACAAGTACCACCATACATATTAGGATCTTTTTCAATGAGTATCGTCGTCTCACCTCGATTCCCTAAATCTTGTGCCAGAGTCTTACCTGCTTTGCCAAATCCAATGATAATATTTTTTACTTTATTCATCTAAATGCCCTCCCTATCTTGTTTCTCTGTACCTTAATAGTAAATCTTACGGAATAACCATTGCAACTGAATTGATTATAGAATGTCGCAGTATCCGCAGTCTTTCAGTAAGCCTTTTTAGCAAATTTTGGTTCACGTACTATTTCGCTAGTGACTTTCACATGCACTCATTTCATGACATAATAACCAAAAGAAAAAGGCTAAGCCATGAAATCTGCTTAACCTTTTGTTCCAAATTATTTTATTTATGCGTCAGTTGGTTTTCCTAAGTATGCTCTTAGCATCCACAAGTGTTTATCGATACTTTCTTTGATCACGATTAGTAAATCGTTTGAAGGATAGTCTCCATGCTCATCAGTCAGCTCAATACCTTCTTGTAGTGATTGACGAATTGTTTCATAATCATCAATGACAGCTTGAACCATATCATCCGCTGACAATTCTTTATCAGCCACTTTTTCTTCAATTGCAGAGTGTTCAATGTACTCCGATAATGTCGAGTATGGCTCGCCACCAATTGCTAATAAGCGCTCTGCTACTTCATCTAAATTAGCAGTTGTCTCGTCATATAATTCTTCGAACTTCTCATGAAGTGTGTAAAAGTGTGGTCCCTTTACGTACCAGTGAAATTGATGGAGTCGAATGTATAAAACACCTAAAGTTGCTACTTGCTTATTCAAAAAATCTTTTACTTCTGTACTTGCCATTTTAAAAACCCCTCCTTATTTGTAATCATTCTAATTAATATAATTCTATCACTTATTTAGAATAATTACAAATAAGAACCTTATTGATTAATGTGTTTTTCCACCAATTAGCTCCAAGTCAGCTTGTTTATCAAAATCAATAATCGCTTTCAACGCAGCTATAATTCCACGAACAATGTCATCTAAAGCCATAGATGCTACATCTTCGCGGTCAACAACTTGTTCAGGTAAAAATGGGATATGAATAAAGCCTGCTTGAATGGCTGGATATGCTTTATTCACGAAATATAGCGTTTGATACATAATGTGATTACAAACAAATGTACCGGCTGTGTTGGATACAGATGCTGCAACACCCTCTTCACGCATATATTGAACCATTGCCTTTATTGGTAAAGTACTAAAGTATGCTGCTTCCCCATCGCCTTGGATTGCCTGGTCAATTGGCTGATGTCCTGCATTATCAGCAAGCGATGCATCATCCATATTGATGGCCACTCGTTCAGGTGTTATGTCATGCCGACCACCTGCTTGTCCAATATGTAAAACATAATTCGGCTGCTCTTGCTCAATAGTTTGTTGCACTAAAGTCGCGCTCTCGCCAAACTTTGTCGGAATTTCTAATTTAATGATTTCAACATCTTTAATCGAATCCGGTAACAACTGGACAGCTTCTATAGATGGATTGATTGTATCTTTTCCAAATGGATCAAAACCCGTGACTAGTATTTTCATTTCACATTCTCCTTGTTTGTTTTGCTTATGAAAAGAGTGCCTCATTATGAGACGCTTCTGAAATGCTTATAAAGCTTGAATATCGTTAATGAATTGATCAATAACTCTAGCTTCCGTTGCCCAACTAGTACAAATACGAACGACTCGATGGTCATCGCCGACTGCTTCTTGTTTTAACATTACATATGTCTTTTCTAACTCTTCTAATTGTTTATTCTGAAGAATAGGGAATAGCTGATTGGTGTATGCTTCATATCTTAGCGAAATCCCTCTATCTAAAATAGCTTGTTTTAAACGCATCGCTTGATCAACCGCATGTTGAGACAACTCTAGATATAAATCATCTTCAAACAATACTTCAAATTGAATACCAAGTGCTCGACCTTTTGCAAGTAGACCACCTTTTTGTTTAATGACTGTTTTTACTCCATGTTGTAACTGTTCATTACTGATAATCAGAGCTTCACCAAACATTGCACCAATTTTAGTACCACCAATATAATAAATATCGCATAATTCCGTAATATCGGCTAACGTTAAATCGTTTGTTTCAGCAACTAAGCCATAACCTAAGCG
>CAMYQS010000232.1 GCA_947296835.1 uncultured Atopostipes sp. | reverse complement strand
GTGTTATCATCTACTTGGGTCATGTGAATTCTCCTTATATTGTTTGGTCGTACTTTCAATATAACATGAAATTCACATGGCCTTTTTATTTTAGGTGACTAACTTGATTATAAAATCTTCCCAGAAAATAAAAGTTTCTGGTGGAGCATATTATCGTAAAAAGGTTAAAGATTCTTCATAATTAGAGTGTATACTATATAATAAAGATAGACGATTATGCTTATATGAACATTAGACGATTAGAAACGAGGCAATTTATATGCACATATTAATGATTGAAGATAATGAGTCGGTTTGTGAAATGTTACAAATGTTCTTCGAAAAAGAAGGCTGGAATGTAACGTTTATTCATGATGGAAAAGAAGGACTCGAAACCTATTTAGATAAGAAAGATGAATTTGACCTAATTATATTAGACATTATGTTACCAACGATGGATGGCATGACAATTTGCCGTGAAATCCGTAAAGTAGATGTACAAGTTCCAATCATCATGCTGACAGCTAAAGACACAGAAAGTGATGAAGTGATTGGACTTGAAATTGGAGCGGATGATTACGTGACAAAACCATTCAGCCCACTAACTTTGGTAGCGCGTATTAAATCAACAGCACGTCGCATAGACACCCCAGGATTAGACACGGTCGAAGAAACACCATATGACATTGTCACGGAACATTTAAAAATAAATGAAAATACGAGAGAAATTATTCTCTATAACCAACCTTTAGAAGATCTCACTCCTAAAGAGTTTGACTTGCTCTACACACTTGCTACAAGCCCAAGACGAGTATTCTCACGCGAACAATTACTGGAACAAGTTTGGGAGTATGAATATTTTGGCGATGAGCGTACAGTAGATGCACATATTAAAAAGTTAAGACAGAAATTATTGAAAAATGGACCTCAAGTGATCCAAACTGTTTGGGGTGTAGGTTACAAATTTGATGATACTGGTGAATTCGAATGAGATTAAGATTCCCATATTTCTATCAAATCATGGCTGGATTTTTAGTTGTTATTATGACACTGATTATTGTAACGTCGACTTCTTTCTTTTATTTTGGAAGAAACCAGCTATTAAATAACTTGGAAGCTTCTTTTTTTCACTATGCGGAATTGATTCAAGACGCTGGGAAGAATCCTGAAAGGTTAGAAGTCTATAATGACATATTGCGTAACCAACAAGTTGAGTATGGGATTTTTGATGCTCAGGGTGAAATGATCTATCCAAGCAGTCAAGAAAATATTCATGTAAGTATCGGTGAGGAAGAATTGAACCGACTTGCAGAAGGGAAGTCACTCTTATTACGTTCTCAGACAGTTGACCTCCGCGGTAATGATATCGAAACGGCTATTATTTACACACCAATCATCAACGATTACGGTATCTATGAAGGGTTTATCGGGATTGGCCGACCGGTTAGTCACTTGGGTGGCCAGATGAATGAACTCAAGCAAAACATTACGAGAGCTTTTATTATATCTACGGTTTCAGCAATTATCTTAAGTGTTTTATTCTCATATTTCTTGGTGAAACGTGTGAATAGATTAAGTAAAGCATCGAGAAGAGTAGCTGAAGGAGACTATGATATTTATATTGATCATAGTAACCGGGATGAAATTGATCGATTATCCTCTGATTTCAATAAGATGGTTAAAGCACTCAACGAGTGGCGTAAAGAAGTTGTCCATTTAGAAGAACGCCGAAAAACCTTTATGCAAGATGTAGCACATGAAATGCGAACGCCACTAACGACAATCAACGGATTATTAGAAGGACTTGAATACGGTGTATTTGATAAAGAACAAGAAATGCGCAGTATTAAGCTCATGAGAAAAGAGACAACGCGACTGATACGATTAGTAAATGAAAACCTAGATTATGAGAATATTCAATCAAACCGCATCGTTTTACGAAAAAACGAATTTCCAGTTATTGAAGCGATTGAAGAAGTACGTGAGCAGCTAACCAATATTGCAGAAGAATCAAATAATGAGATTGTATTAGATGACGATATTGAGGATATTATGATTTATGCTGATTATGATCGATTCAAACAAATCATCGTAAACTTACTTAAAAATGCTTTGCAGTTTACATCAGAAGGTGTAGTGCATATTGGCGCTGAACAGAATAAAGAGTTCACGATTTTAACTGTTTCTGATAATGGTTTAGGGATGACAGATGACGAAATAGAAAACATCTGGGACCGATATTATAAAGCAGACCCATCTCGGAAAAACACCAAATATGGTGAGTCCGGTTTGGGACTACCCATTGTGAAACAGATCGTCGAATTACATGACGGTACAATAAATGTATCGAGTAAAATAGGTGAAGGAACAGTCTTTACCATTAAGTTTCCGCGAACGCGCTTACAGAACAGATAGTCATTCACTTAGAGAAAACACCTCAAAAAAAGAGGTGTTTTTTTCTCCATCTTACGGCTGATTTTCTTGTGTTAAGGTTGCGTAAATTGTAAAAATACGGTAAAGTTAATTTGAGACATTATGGTTATTTAGCACGATGCTGATTTACTGTATCTAGGAGGTCTTAAAATATGGAATTTTTAAAAGATAGCTTTAAAAATAATAAACGCATGGGTATTTTCTTATTAGCCGTTTTATTCTTATGGATTAAAACGATGGTTGCTTACTACACGGGCTTCTCACTCGGAGTAACAGGAGCAACGCAAACATTTATACTATGGATAAACCCATTTGCGACAACTATTATTTTACTATCAATCGGATTATATGTTAAAAATGAACGTAAATCCTTTATTACAATGTTGTTAATCTACTTCTTAATGAGTGTACTGTTATATGCAAACGTGGTTTATTACCGAGAATTTGCTGACTTTTTAACCTTGTCAACAGTACTATCAAATGCAGGAGTAAATAGTGAGAACATGAGCTGGGGCTTGGTCGCAGGAGCATTTGCCATGATTCGTGTGT
>CAMYQS010000231.1 GCA_947296835.1 uncultured Atopostipes sp. | reverse complement strand
GGATTGGGGATTTGCACTTGTTCCAACAACTCACGACTCCTTTTACCGGCCGCTGCTTTATCTAAGTTCTGATGTAATAACAAAGCTTCTGAGAGCTGATATTTCACCGTGAAGACAGGATTTAAGCTTGTCATGGGTTCCTGAAAGATCATTGATATGTCGTTTCCACGAATTTTCAACATTTCTTTCTTAGAAAAAGATGAAATCTCCTGTCCATCAAAGAAAATATTTCCTTCCGCTATTCGCTGATTCTTCTGGAATAATTGTAAAATGGACATCGCTGTTTGACTTTTTCCACTACCACTCTCCCCTACGATACCGAGCGTTCGCCCTTCTTCAAGAGAAAATGTCACACCATTTACGGCTTTAATGACACCACGACGTGTATCAAAGTACGTATGCAAGTTATTGACTTGTAGTAAACTCATGTGACTGCTCCTTTCTCTCAGCGTAATAACCATCACGATCTTTTAATGTTGTAGCGACAAAATGGTCAGGTGTTACTTCTATCCAGTCTGGATCACGTGCGCCATCTTTTGAGTAATGGAATTCATAGTCTGGGTGCATTTCATCAACGTCCCAATGTGTCGCGTCATCTTCATCCATTGACGGAATCGCATTAATTAATTGTTTGGTATATGGGTGTTTAGGATTATTAAAAATCTCTTCAGCTGATCCTAACTCCACTAAGTGTCCAAAGTACATCACTCCAATACGGTCTGAAATGAAACGAACAACACCTAAGTCATGTGTGATGAATAGGTACGTTAAGTTGTTTGTTTCACGTAAATCTAGTAGCAAGTTAATGATTTGAGATTGAATGGATACGTCTAGTGCAGATACAGCTTCATCACAAACAATAAACTTTGGCTGCACCGCTAGTGCACGTGCGATACCAATACGTTGTCTTTGTCCACCAGAAAATTGATGTGGGTAACGATGAATAAATTCAGCTTTTAAACCACATTTTTCCATAATGTTTAAGACATACTCTTGATAGCCTGGGTCATTCTTACTCTTAAAGAATTTATGAATCAGTAAACCTTCCCCGATAATATCACCAACCGTTAAACGAGGGTCTAGTGATGAGTACGGGTCTTGGAAAATGATTTGTAAGTCTTTACGTAAGATACGTGTTTCCTTCTTCGTTAAAGCAGCTAAATCAATTCCTTCATCCATATACTCTTCAAAACGTTCAAAGTCTTCATTTCCACGAAGAGGTGCTTTGAGGGCTTCGATTTTCTCCGATTCTGCTTTTAACTTCTCTTCATCCGCTTGGACTAATTTTGTTAAGCGATCAATTTCTGCTTGGTCGAATGCGGCTTGCATATTTTGTTTATCTTTTTCAAAGTCTAGATCACGTTTGTGTTTAGCTGCTGTTGAAGCCACAGCATAACGACTGAGTAATGCACTACTAACTGTCTTTAAATTGTCATGTGTAATCAAGCCACCAACTAATCGAAGCGTATTACCATATGTGTTATCAAATTCGATTTTTTTAACACGTAGCATTTCGAACACGTGGTCTTTGTCAGCACCTGCTAGTTGTTCTAACTCAAGCTCCATAGCTTCAATCGCGTTTAAATCTTCCGCATAATCACCTGATGTCTTTGGTAAGTTTCGATAAACTTTTTGTACATATTCCGGCATGAAGTTCTCAATGGTTTCACCATAGTATAATGTTGACCCACCCGTTTGGCGATGAAGTTGAATGATGGTACGCCCGAATGTTGATTTACCACATCCACTCTCACCTACAATACCGAGTGTTTCACCTTCGTATATATCAACTGAAATATCTTTGTTTGCTTTTACATAATCTGTCCCTATTTGGAAAAAGTTGTCCTTTTTTACTGGGAAGTACTTTTGTAAGTTTTTAATACTCATTAATGTTTTCATATCGGATTACCTCTCTCTCATCTTCGGATCAATCGCATCACGTAAACCATCACCTAAGAGGTTGAAGGATAATACGGTTAGCATAATGATTAAACCAGGATAAAAGGTTAAATAATAGTGTGTACGGATATAACCTCGACCTGAGTTTAGCATCGTTCCCCACTCTGCAATTGATGCCTCTAAACCTAGTCCAATGAATCCTAGCCCAACCGCTGATAAGATAGCAGATGCAATCCCCATTGAAGATTGAACAATAATTGGCGATAAGATATTAGGAATAATATGTTTAAAGATAATACGAACATCATTTGCACCAAGTGCTTCAGCGGCTTCTATAAACTCTTGTTCATTGACTGAAATAACCCCAGAACGAATAATTCGAGCAAAAATTGGGATATTTGCGATACCAATTGCAATAATCATATTTTGTAAACTTGAACCTAATGAAGCGACAATTGCAATCGCTAAAAGAATCGATGGAATTGATAGTAAGATGTCACAAAAACGCATGATTAACGTATCCACCTTGCCTTTGTAGTAACCAGCGACTACACCTAAAAATCCACCAATGACTAATGCGACCGCTACAGCACTTACTCCTACGGTTAATGAAACGCGTGTCCCATAAATCATACGGCTCAGCACGTCTCGTCCTAAATCATCCGTTCCTAACCAATGTGTCGCATTAGGAAATTGTAAGGCGTTTGATAAGTTTTGTTCTCTCATCCCATAAGGGGCAATTTGTTCTGCGAATATTGCAATAGTTGCTAATACAATAATAAACCCTAATCCGAACATAGCACGTTTGTTTCGTTTTAAAGCATCCCATGCTTCTTGCCATGATCCTTGAGGAATATTTTGCATTTCATCTTCAGCTTTATTTATATTCTTTTTACTTGAAAGCATAATAATTCCTCCTATTTAATCATATTGTGAACGGATGCGTGGATCGATATAAGCATATAGAATATCGACACATAGGTTTACAATCGTAAAAATAAAGGCGATGAATAGTACTCCACCTTGAACAACCATTGCAACGCGATTCGTACACGTGATGCAATGGT
>CAMYQS010000230.1 GCA_947296835.1 uncultured Atopostipes sp. | reverse complement strand
CATTAAAACAAGTGCCAATGCCATTCCACCCGACATCATCATCGCAATTGAGACTTCCGAATAAGACTTGTAGACGGTTCGGATATACTCCAATAAAATGGAAGCAATCACAACTACAAGCATGTTCATCCAAGTTGGATCGATACCAACCACTAAACCTAAAGCCACTCCAACTAATGAAACATGTGAGAGCGTATCGGCTAATAGCGTTTGACGTCTAAGAATTAAAAACAAGCCTAGAACTGGTGCGATTAATGAAATGAGAAAGGATGCTTGAAAGGCCTGTCTCATGAATCCATAGAGAAACATCTCCAAGGCGAATTCTCCTTTCTCAATAACTCAATATGCTTATCGGCATAAGGTCGTAATTCCAAGTGGTCATGTGTCACCATTAAAATACCTTTGTTATGTTTTGTCGTATTGTGTTTCAATAAGCGATAGAACTCTTCGCGTGAACCTGTATCCATTCCTGTTGTCGGTTCATCTAGAACAAACAAATCGGGATCCATCGCAAAAACACGTGCGAGTGAAATTCGTTGTTTTTGTCCGCCACTTAACTCGCCCACTTTTTTATGGCGCATCTCCCACATACCAACTGAATCAAGTGCTCTTTTAACGTGCTCTTTATCTCGAGCGGTTAACCGTTTAAACCAGCGTCCTTTCGGGTAGCGTCCTGATTCAACTAATTCTAAAACGGTACTCGGGAACCCGACGTTAAATGATGCAACTTGTTGCGGAACATAGCCAATGGATAAGTCTCGCCCTTTTGCATTTTTTTTCGCTAAAGAGACCGTTCCTTCGTTTGGTTGTAATAATCCTAAAACGTTTCTTAGGAGCGTCGTTTTAGCCGCTCCATTTTCACCCGTCAACATCACGAACTCTCCCGGATTAACGGTGAAATTAATATCGGTTAAAACAGGTTCGTCATCATAATAAAATGCTAAATCTTTTACTTTAATATAATGCTCTGACTGCATGCCACACCTCTTTCTTGATTGCTTACTGAATCGATTGTTTTAATTGTTCTAAGTTTTCTTTCATTGCTGCGATATAGGGCTGATTTGCATCCGCAAAATCTGCCGGTAAACTTTCTAAATCGTATAAGACACCTACGCTAGTCCCAGTTTCATTGGAAATGGTTTCTGCAATGGCTGAACTTTCACCACTTTGATAGTAAATAATAGGCAATTGTTGTTCTTTAATGAACTCAACAATTTTTGCTAATTGATTTGGGTTTGGTTCAACCTCTGTTGTTAAACCACCTATGGCCACTTGCTCTAAATCGTATTGATCAGCTAAATGACCGAACGCTTGATGTTGTACAACAAACGAACGGTTTGTCGCAGATTCAAAGGCTTCGGAATACGCTTGGTCAATTTTGACTAATTCTTTTGAGAAACGAGCAGCTTGTTCTTCATAGAGTTCTTTTCCTTCTTTATCTACTTGAAGAAGTGCATCTACTATTAAAGGTAATTGTTTTTCAACACTGACTGGATTTAACCAGAAGTGTGGGTCTAAGTTTCCATGATCGTGTCCATGGTGGTCATCATGGTCATCGTGTTCATCTTCATCGTGGCTGTGATCGTCTTCTGAATGCATTTCAAAGTCGAGCCCTTCCCCTAACTCCACCACAATTAAATCATCATTCTCAACAACAGATAGTAGACTCTTTACCCAGAATTCCATTTCATCACTACTGTAAACAAAGACGTCTGCTTCATTGACGGAAGCAACTGCTCTTGCGCTTGGTTCATAATGGTGAGCATCTTCATTCGGCCCAACCATCACTGACACATTTGCACGGTCGTCTGCAATTTCTTTTGTTATTTCATAAACGGGAAACATAGATGTCACGATATGTATATTATCATTATTCTTTTCTATTTCAGCATCATTTGTACTTGTGCATGCTAACAGAAATAGCGCTACTACAAACAAGACTGAAGTTAATCGAATCATTTTTTTCATTATGGAACTCCTTGTAATTTAAAGTGTATTTCTCCAAATCGGAATTGTTACGATTTAGATTCTAACTGTAATCGAGAGACGTGTCAACAACATTTAACATGAAATGATGCTCATGTTTCAAGCTGTTAGACAACGAAAAAGGAAGCAGAGAATCGAAACTCCGCTTCCTTCTTTACAAATGTATTATACTTCTTCAGCCTCGAGCTCTTCGTTCTCCTCGATTTGGAACTCTGGAAAATCAACTTCAATCGTGCTGGTTAGTACATCTCTGTAACTAAACGACACACGTTCGTATAAGTCGTCGTCTTCCTCGTTATCTAATTCGACTATAAACACGGAAGGATATGCCTCTGATAATGTTCCCTCATGTGTTCTAGTACGTCGTCGTCCTGCCTCAACTGTGATCACAATATCCTCGCCAATAAGTCCTTCGAATCTTGTTTTAATATTACTAATTGTTGTTGTCATAGCCGACACTCCTTATTATCCCACTAATCATACCACAAATCAGATTAAAAATAAATTAAAACGAATCGGACACGCTTCGCACCGGTCTTATTGGCGGTATCAATTTATTTTTAAAGGATAAAAAAGGCCATTTTAACGTTCGTTATTAGATTATGGTGAGAGACAGTTCGTTCATCGCATCCGCCAGGCGACCAAACTCGGTACCGCTCAAGCTTTCACCACGTCTTGAAGGATCGATTTCAGCATGCTCAAATGCTTGTTTCAACTGATCTTCAAGCTCTTTATTGTCTAATGCACGTCTTAAGTTATTCCAAATTGTTTTACGTCGTTGCCCAAATGATGCGCGAACAATCGTAAAGAATAACTGTTCATTTTGAACCTTAACAGCCGGCTCATCACGCACGTCTAGTTTAATCACTGCAGACTCAACATTTGGTTGAGGGTTAAACACTGTACGCGGAACCGTGAAGGCTACCTCTACTTCTGTATAGTACTGTAACGCAATCGAAAGTGAACCGTATGCCTTTGTAC
>CAMYQS010000229.1 GCA_947296835.1 uncultured Atopostipes sp. | reverse complement strand
AGCAGCCCGAGCAATATCTCGCGCAGTATTATATGAACGGCGGAGAGAGTACGGTGAATTCTTTACTGAACCGGGAAACGCAACGCAGCGATTTTTTAAACAATGTTTCTGAAATTAAGGACAAATACCCTTGGTTGCTGCCGATGCTGAAATCACTACCCTTATATTACGAATGGGCGGATTATCTATTCGTACATGCCGGAGTGGATATGAATCTAAGTCATTGGCAAGATTCCTTACCTCGGGATTTTGTATGGATTCGTGAGGGTTTTTATGATCAACCAAATACAACGAATATGAAAATATTCTTTGGTCATACTGTGACAGCTAATCTACATGCCAATCGCTCAAATTGGAATATCTGGCAAAGTGGCGATGGCTTATATGGTATGGATGGCGGAGCTGTTTATGGTGGGATACTACATGCGGTAGTCCTTTCAAAAACAGAACTGTTGCACCATTATTTTGTTGAGAATACAGGCTTTCATTTTTAAAATAACTAAATTGTAAATTGAAAAGTAGGAGAATGGACATGGCAGAAGTGAAACAAATGGATCAAACGGAACAACGCGTACGTGGGTTGTTAACGAAAGAACTAGCAAGTTATTCGAAGAAACAGATTGAAGTTGTACTAAATTTATTAGCGGATGGGAATACTGTTCCCTTTATCGCGCGCTACCGTAAAGAAGCAACGGATTCTTTAGATGAAGTAGCGATTCGCGAAATTGAAGAAAGAAATCAATATTTAACAAACCTTGAAAAGCGAAAAGAAGAAGTACTCCATTCGATTGAAGAGCAAGGTGAATTAACAGAAGAACTAGCTAGTGAAATTAAAAAAGCAACTCAGCTTCAACGTCTAGAAGACTTATACTTACCTTACCGTAAAAAGCGTCGGACATTAGCGACGATTGCGAAAGAAAGAGGACTAGAGCCGCTAGCGGATTGGTTACTTACTTTCCCAGAAGGTAGTATTGAAGATGAAGCAGCAAAATATGTGAATCCAGAAGAAGAGCTGGAAACAGTTGAAGATGTTTTAGCAGGAGCACATGAAATTTTAGCAGAAAAAACATCGGATAACGCAGAATTCCGTACATGGATTCGTCATTTCACAATGAATAACGGTAAGATTGACGTTGTTGCAAAAGATGAAGCAGCGGATGAAAAAGGCGTATTCCAAATGTACTATGAATACGATCGCCCACTGAATAAATTAGTTTCTCACCAAACACTTGCGATTAATCGCGGGGAGGCTGAGAAGATTTTAACGGTTAAAGTTGTTGTGGATGAAACAAAAGTATTGGATTATCTATTCGAAAAAACAATTTCTGACACAGCTATTTCAGGTGCGATTCACTTGATTCAAACGGCGAATGAGGATGCATACAAGCGATTCATTCAACCAGCCATTGAGCGTGAAATCAGAAACACACTAACAGAAGAGGCAGAAGATCAAGCGATTCAAGTCTTTGGTGAAAACTTACGCAACTTACTATTACAAGCGCCATTAAGAGGGCAAAAGATCCTTGGATTTGACCCGGCTTATCGTACAGGTTGTAAGCTAGCAGCGGTTGATGAAACTGGGAAGTTATTAGGAATCAAAGTTATTTATCCACACAAACCAGCATCAGAAGCAAAACGTCATGCAGCGACTAAAGAGTTAATCGACTTTATTACAAAATACGATATCGACACTATTGCGATTGGTAACGGAACAGCAAGCCGTGAGTCGGAACAATTTGTTGCCGAAATTTTAAAAGAAATCGATAAAAAAGTGGCTTATGTTATCGTTAACGAAGCCGGAGCATCAGTTTATTCTGCGAGTACAGAAGCACGACGTGAGTTCCCAGACTTAGAAGTAGAAGAGCGTAGTGCGGTAAGTATTGCTCGTCGTCTGCAAGATCCATTAGCTGAATTAGTTAAAATTGACCCACAATCCATTGGAGTAGGCCAGTACCAGCATGATGTTTCCCAAAAGAAATTAACAGAACAATTAGACTTTGTTGTTGAAACAGCAGTAAACCAAGTTGGAGTAAACTTAAACACGGCCAGCGCAACGTTATTACGTCATATTTCAGGTTTAACGAAAACCACGGCACAAAACATTATAGATTTCCGTGAAGAGAACGGATTGTTCACAAGTCGTAAACAATTAAACAAAGTAAAACGTTTAGGACCAAAAGCGTTTGAACAGTCAGCAGGTTTCTTAAGAATTGTAGATGGCGTTGAATTATTCGATAACACGGGTATTCACCCTGAAACATATAAAGAAGCAGAACAGATTATTAAAATTATTGGCGTTGAGAAAGAACAGTTAGGAACGACTGAAGTTCGTGAACTACTTGGTTCAATAGACAACACAGCGGTACGTGAAGAAGTAGGCTTGGGTAAAGAAACTTACCAAGACATCATGAAAGCATTAACGGCTCCAGGTCGTGACATGCGTGATGATATGGCTGCACCACTTCTAAGAACGGACGTCTTATCGTTAGAAGACTTAACAGAAGGAATGGAACTAGAAGGAAGCGTGCGAAACGTAGTAGACTTCGGTGCCTTTGTGGACGTTGGAGTTGGGCAAGATGGTCTTGTACACATTTCAAAATTAAGCAATAAATTTGTGAAGCATCCAAAAGAGATCGTCGCAGTCGGAGATATCGTTACAGTTTGGGTAGACTCAGTAGACAAACAACGAGGTCGGATCGGCTTATCAATGCTCGGCGGAAAAAAATAAGTTAATAAATCGAAGGAGTGTCTAAAAGGCACTTCTTTTTTTCATTGTATAAGGGATTATAAAATAAATGCTGATAGGGCACAGTCGGCTAACCTTCTTGTCATTAAGATAATCTATGGTAAATAAGAATATGTAAAAAACTAACTGAATTAAATTAGATCCCTTGTTTAGATTTATATTAAAGATTATACCTAGTGTCCAGATTATTATTCTTATCATTCACTAAGTCTAGATATATTTCACTATAATATTAAGTGTCCAGTATTA
>CAMYQS010000228.1 GCA_947296835.1 uncultured Atopostipes sp. | reverse complement strand
CAACGGAAGAGCGTATATTTGCAAGTGATGGAATGGGTGGTTCAAAGTTTCCTCAAGCAAAACAGCGTCCAGAAGAAGAACATGCCGTTGATTTCATGATTAAATCCATTAAAGAAAATCCCGGTGAAATTGAAATCTTGGCAATCGGGCCACTAACTAATATAGCGATGGCCATTAAAAGAGATCCATCTATTGTAAAAGATATTAAACACCTATGGATAATGGGGGGCGTCAATAACGCACCTGGCAACATTCGAGCAGTTGCAGAGTTTAACTTTAATACCGATCCAGAAGCAGCAAAAATTGTCTTACATTCAGGTATTAAGATGACAATGATTACTTGGGATATGTGCTTGCAGTACGGAGCATTATTTGATGCAGACTTAGATAAATTAAACAAATTGAATACAAAAGGAACAAAGTTTTTCATGGACGTTAATCTCCATGTGAAAGAATTTGAAGCGAAGAAACGTAAACTAGACGCAGTCACATGCCCAGACTCATTAGCCATTGCGATTGCAGCGGATGAACGTTTAATGACAAAAGCAACAGAGTATTATGTTGATATCGATTTAACGAGTTCGTTAATGCGTGGATACAACATTGTAGATATTGAGGGAGATTTGCAAAAAGATCCAAATGTTCGAATTTGTGAAGAAATTGATTCGGAAAAATTCAAAGGATTACTAGCTGAAGTTTTAGGTTCAATCAAATAAAGAATGGAGATTATAAATATGAAATTAAAAGAATTAGGTTTAACAACAATGGTAGCAGCAGGGTTATTATTAGTCGGTTGTGCAAATGAGAGTGGAGAAGCAGCTTCAGAATCCGAAACAGTTGATTTTAACATCTCAATGGTTACGGATCAAAACGGTATCGATGACCGTTCATTCAACCAAAGTGCGTGGGAAGGTATGCAGGACTGGGTTGAATCAAACGACCTTTCTGAAGACAATATTAACTACTACCAATCTGGTGAAGAGTTCAACTATATTCCCAACTTAAATACGGCAATTCAAGACGAAGCAGATATTATTTACGCGATTGGGTTTTCACTAGAAGAAGCATTACTCGAAATTGCAGCACAGAATCCAGAACAAAAATTTGGACTAGTTGATGGGGTTATTGACCTGGATAACGTTGTTTCGATTACTTTTGCGGATAACGAAGCGTCATATTTAGCAGGTGTTGCGGCAGCTTCTACATCTAAAACTGGAAAAGTCGGATTTGTCGGCGGTATGCAAGCGCCAAGCATCTTAAAATTCCAAGCAGGTTATATTGCTGGAGCAAAATCAGTTAACCCAGACATCCAAGTTGATGTTCAATTTGCTGAATCATTCTCAGATGCTGGCGTCGCTCAACAAATAGCTAGTGCAATGTTTGCTAACGATGTAGATGTTATCTTCCATGCGGCAGGTAATGCCGGTAACGGTGTTAATACTGAAGCACGTAACCAACTAGAAGCTGGAGCAAAAGAAGAAATTTGGGTTATCGGTGCAGACCGTGACCAAACTGCTGAAGGTGATTGGGACGGCGGAAACTTTATGTTAACGTCTACGCTGAAAGAACTTGGGCGCGCAATTGAGAACGAAAGTAATGATGCAATGAACGATAACTTCCACGGTGGCGAACATATCATTAGTAACCTAGAAAGTGGCGGAGTTGGAATCGTTGAAGCAGGACTACCAGAAGATGTGAAAACGTCTGTATTAGAAGCAAAAGATAAGATTATTTCTGGTGAAATTGAAGTTCCAGAAGTGCCTGAAAATTAAGTATTCAAGTATGAGTCAGTATCCTTTTACAAGAGGGTACTGACTTTTTAGTTTATATTTTGGAGTAGGCGATGCTTTTAACGATAGATGTGATAGTATATATATAAGCTCAACTAAACAAAGCTGAGACACCACCCCATTCTAACTAGTCAGGAAGTGTATTTTATGACCCAAACCAGTTTCAATCAAGAATTATTTAAGCGATTATCTATTCGAGTGATTATCACCATTGCAATACTCTTATTTTTATTTTATGGACTACCAGTTGTCTTTACTTATTTATATCCGTTTATTTTTGCTTTTGCGATTGCAGCGTTCGTTAACCCGTTCGTCAATTTCATCAATAAAGGACTAAGTAAAACTAAGATTAAATCTTCCATAACTCGAGGTATCGTAACATTACTGATTACAATTTTAATTTTGGTCTTGTTAATTTCTGTTTTCTATTTGATTATCGTAACGTTGTTACAAGAAATATTTGGATTAGCAACTAGCATTCAAGATAATTGGCCCGAGATTGTTCGTATATTTGAAAATACGGAACGATGGTTAACTCTCCAAATGGATATTTTACCACCTGAAGCCATTCAAATTATTGAAGGTGTTATCGAAAATTTCCTAATATTTTTACGTAATTTTAGTAGCAATTTATTAAACTATACAGTAGCTTTTACAGGTTTTATAATCTCAATTGCAGGATCTTTAACATTAAATTTGGTTACATTCTTCTTATCGCTATATTTCTTAATGTCAGACTTTAATAACATCATTGATAAATTCAAATCAAAAGTGAATGTACGTATTTTAAATACATTAAGCATATTGAAAAATACAACTATTGTAGGTGTTGGAGGCTACATTAAGACACAGATGCTACTTGCATTACTAGCATTTGTCGTGATGTTTGTTTCATTTACTTTATATGGGTTAGATTATGCTTTAACTATTGCTGTTTTCTTAGCCATTGTTGATATCATTCCTCTAATTGGAACGATCATAATTTTACTTCCATGGGGAATCTTTCAATTATTCTTTGGCGTTCCAAATTTTGGAGTATTTCTAATTATATTAGGTGTTGGCTACTTCTTGTTCCGTCGCTTAATTGAACCAAAAATTATGGGAACTCAAACAGGGTTACATCCAATATTCGCTTTAATTGGTATTTATGTTGGTATCCAATTTTCAGGGGGATGGGGAGCGCTATTAGGACCACTAGTGATGGTTGTAT
>CAMYQS010000227.1 GCA_947296835.1 uncultured Atopostipes sp. | reverse complement strand
AGACATCCCTTGTATTAAATTAAATACAGTATCTCGCATTCGTATGGGGAATGCAGCAATTAAAATTGTGAGGAGTAAAAAAAGACCGTAGCGTAATACACTCAACGGCTGGTTTATTAATTGCGCAATACTTAATGCTATAATATAAATTGCGACTGGTATGAAGAGTACCCATATTCCAACTTTTTTCCTTCTGCTAATATTCGCCATAATGACAAACCATTCCTCATTTACTAATACAATTTTGGTTATCCTTATTTTAACTTTCATACGTCTCGAAGTCAATATACTTTAATGAGTTTTTAATGAGAATGATTCTCAATGAACGCTGTGATTTCATGCGGAAATACCGGCTTACTATATAAATAACCTTGCCCATATTTACAGTTGTTTTCTAATAAATAATTCGATTGTTCGAGCGTTTCAATTCCTTCAGCAATGATATCAAAGTTCATGTTCTGCCCCATTTGGATCATAGTGCTCACTAAACTTGATGAAATCGCATCTTGTGGGATGTTATCAATAAATGATTTATCAATTTTTACCACGTCTACTTTCGTATCTCTAAGCACACTTAAAGAAGAATATCCTGTTCCGAAGTCATCAATCGCAATCCGAATGTCGTTGTTCCTTAATTCTACAATACTATTTTTAGCCGATTGAAAGTTTTTAACCACACTCTCTGTAATTTCAACAATTAAGAAACGTGCGGGTAATTTCAATGCTGTGAGTGCCTCTAATACTCTTTTTACAAAATGGCGGTCCTTAAATTGAATCGCTGACACGTTTACTGCGGTACTAATTTCATAACCCATGTCTTGCCATTCTTTTGCTTGACGAATCGCCTCATACAGTACCCAATAACCGATATTGCGAATAATGCCAGACTCTTCTGCGATTGGGATAAATTCTCCTGGAGAAATGATCCCTAATTCTGGATGCTTCCAACGCAACAACGCCTCAACTGCGATTAACTCACCTGTTGCTAAATTGATTTTAGGTTGATAAACCAGATGGAGTTGGTTTCGTTCAAGTGCTCTTTGTAAATCGAGCTCTAATCGGCTTTTCCGCTCTACTTCTAATGCATCTTGCGGTAAAAAGACTTGATAATTATTCCGCCCAATTCTTTTTACTTTATACAAACCAATTTCAGCCTGATTCAATAGCTCATGGATACACTGACCTGTCGCCGGGAAGTGACTAATTCCAATACTTACCGTGATATAGATAAAATGGTCACCAATCGTAAATGGATTCGACAACATTTCAACCATTTCCTGTCCCATTTTTTCAGTCTTGTAAAAGGATAGATGCTGATGATAAACGATAAATTCATCTTCTCCGTTCGCAAAAACTCCTTCATCATTTTGAGTGAAATGCTGCAGTCGCTCACCTATGGATGTTAGCAATTGGTCACCAACCTCGCGGCCATAAATTTCATTAATGGAATGAAAACGATCGATATCAATCATAAAAATTGCACTGTTATTTGCTTCATTGGTTTCTAAATTTTTATTAAACTGATTAATTAGTTTTTTTCGATTCGGTAATTTCGTTATTGAATCATAATACATTAAGTCATAAATTGCTGCGTTACTTTCTTTTAACCGTGCTTCTAAATCTTTTGTCTCTGCACGCTTTTGCGCCTTTATATTTTTCACTGTGCGGCCTCCGATTGACAATTGTTTTTATTGTTACTCGAATTTTTGGCAATCCCCCTTACTGAAATAAATACTGAACTTATTTTATGTTTAATCTGATTTTACGCTTAACCGGTTTAACTAAAACTATCTTAAGCTAGAGAGATTCTCAGTGCTATATCGGTGAAATGGACACTTTTTTAAGTGAAATTCATTTTATTTAAACTTGTTTCGCGAAAATACGATTTTTTTTGCAAATTATAATAATAGGGGGTATTTTCCTCTACTTTATAAAGGAGGCGTTTTTCATGATATATCCTAGCCAATTGGATTGGTTAATTGAAATGGATAAACGAGTTGAGCTGTCTGAGAAATCTATGAAAGAATTGTATCGGTTAAAGTCTGGTGCTGAGGGTGAACAATTTGTGCTTGAAGTGTTGGAAGAGTTTGGTCAACCAAATTGGACGGTACTTAAAAATGTGTGGTTTGAATACAACGGTTATTTTGAATGCGATATTGTCGTGTTAACTAAAGCAGGTATTTACACATTTGAGGTAAAAAATTATACTGGACACTTTGTGTTTGAGAATATGCAGTGTTCCATTAACGGTGAACGAATTGGTTTTAATCCAATCAATCAAACACAGTACTCGTACACGAACCTTGAAAAGCTGATTCATTCTGAAATGCCGGATGTAAAAGTTTACGGTTCCCTTGTTTTTGTAGGTGTGTATAATACCGTAAAGGTACACGATGCTATAAATGGCATACAAATTGTCATGCGGCATGAATTAAGGAACCACATTTGGGAAATGCGTAAACAAGAACGCGACCACTACGGTGCAATTGTGGATATGGATTACTCCATAAAACTATTTAAGCGATATGCCGCAAAAAGTAAATTCGTACCCGAACCAATCACCGAAAAGATGCAGCTGCAATTGCGTAAAGGAATCTGTTGTAGTAATTGTGGTAGTTTCAATGTATAAGTGAGTAGAATTTATATAATGTGTACCTGTGGGATGAAGGAACCACTTGAAAATGCAATTATACGAACCATCTGCGAGTATGGAGTTATCCATTTCGATAAAGAATTAGTTACCAGTAACTTATGTACTTTTTTCGGAGAGCAGGTGTCTCGTAATACGATATTAAGATATTTGCAAAAACATTTTACTAAAATTGGATCTAATCGGAACACAACTTATCATAATTATTGTACTCCCTTTAACCTCATCTATAAAGAATTCAATTTACCTTTGAAAAGAATGCTTAGTATCGGGGACTATTAAGATTTCCGATGAAAATTAAGCTCAACAACCAGATAATTCATTAAGGTGGTGAGTCAGAGAGTCCACAAACCA
>CAMYQS010000226.1 GCA_947296835.1 uncultured Atopostipes sp. | reverse complement strand
TCGTATGGTAGTCCTCTAAAGGATCGCGACCTTCCATACCACTCATGTCGATTAGATGGATTAAAACTTTTGTACGCTCAATATGGCGTAAGAATTGTAATCCTAACCCAACACCTTCTGCGGCACCTTCAATAATTCCAGGCATATCTCCCATTACAAAACTACGGCCATCATCTAATGCAACCACACCAATATTAGGTGTTATCGTTGTAAATGGATAAGCACCAATTTTAGGTTTAGCTGCTGTAACAACTGATAAGAAAGTCGATTTACCTGCTGATGGAAAACCTAGTAGACCAACGTCAGCTAATAATTTTAATTCTAACGTGATATTTCTCTCCACACCCGGCTCACCGTTTTCAGCGATACTTGGTGCTGGGTTTCTAGATGTAGCGAAACGAGTATTCCCTCGTCCTCCACGTCCACCTTTTGCAACAATGACACTTTGCCCTTCTTCTGTTAAGTCAGCAATAACCTCGCCCGTATCATCATCTTTAATGACCGTCCCTGGTGGTACAGGTACAATTAAATCCTCTGCCCCTCTACCATGCATACCTTTCGACATTCCTTTTTCACCTTGTGTAGCTTTAAAATGACGGTTGTAACGGAAATCCATTAATGTGTGTAAACCTTCATCTACCACAAAAACAACATCGGCACCGCGTCCCCCATCTCCACCAGCTGGTCCCCCATCTGGTGTATATTTTTCACGACGAAATGCGACCATTCCATCACCACCGTCACCGGCTTTAACATATATTTTTGCTTGATCTATAAACATGAATATTCCTTCTCTCCCAGTGCATACTTCTACCTAATGTTACAGTATTTTTGCTTGAATTTAAACAAATATAACTACTGAATACGTGAATCGTTTAAAATAATTGAAAAAACTCAATAGAAGTTCGATTGTTGATGAACTCCGATTGAGTTTAACTTTAAAATGAAAGCTCTTCTTCTACAATATTAATTTGAAGGCTATCCAAATATTCCATAAATTCTTTAATATGAATAGAGAGTTTCTCATCAAAAACGACACTTGCATTCGTCTGTTCATCTTCATTATATGATTGACTTACCTTTGGATTAATTACACGTATATCTAAATTCGGATAAGATAAATCAATTGGCGAGCGATCACCCGTGTCAATTAAATACTGTACTTTTCTTGTTTGACGAATAATCGCGACTTCTTCACGAATCGATTCATCAAATAATTCTAATTTACTCGTGTCTACAATACATGCGTCTACTTTTGATAGTCTATAATATAATGACTTAGACGTCACATGGTATACTCTCGTTTGCTCTATTTCATCTAACGTTTGTTTAACAATAGCTGTTTGTCGTTCTGCTTCTAATTCATCATTTTGAATAATCGAAACCGAACGCGCACCTGCTTTTAATAATACTTTTGTTAAAAAATAAACTTCTAAGTCTGACCCAGATACTAAATAATTCTTTTTCTCTAGTCCGTTTATGTTGGTAATTAATGAATAAACATAGTCAGATAATTCAGTTAGATTTAATGGTTTTGTTAATTCTTCTAGTTTCAATTCAAATGCCAATTCAATTGCATTTTGAAACATTTGAGTTATTACATTACCAATCGTGTCTGCTTTTTCAGAAAAACATAGTGCCTCTTCCACTGATCCAAGTGCCGCAATCGAACCTAAAGGCTCTGAAATGAAACCAGTCGCTACTTCAAATATATGTCTGAGGACATCTTCATTAAACTTACTATATGTTTCTAAAATAATTTCTTGTAAAGATTTATTCGTTTCTTCTGCAATGTAACGTAAGAAATCGCCATGACTAAAAATAAGTTCGTCAACATATAAATAATATTCATTACGAAAATCATTTGATAATACAGCAATTTCCTCCACACCCGTGAAAGAAGCAATCTCAATCATTTGATCTTGTCTTTGTTGATTATTTAAAAAATATTTATCGGTGTCTTCTTTCATTACTGTGTCTTTATTGACACCATACATCAATAGTTTCATTCAATTTCAATCCCTAAATCATTTAAGATTATTCTCCAAACCTCATCTTTACCTTGACCTGTTTCAGATGAGAAAGGTATTACAGTGTCGCCTTCAGCAATTTGTAATGTATTAACTACTTGGTTCATGTGACGGTTGTGTACACCACGTTTTACTTTGTCTGCTTTTGTAGCGACAACTAGAACGGGTAAACCTAAATATTTAAGGTAATCATACATTTGGACATCTTGCTCAGTTGGCTTGTGTCTAAAGTCAACGATTAGAATAACTTTTTCAAGTGTTTTACGAGTAGAGAAATAATGGTCCATCATGTCGCCCCATTTTTCTAACTCTTGCTTTGACACTTTTGCATAACCATAACCGGGAACGTCGACAAAAATTAATTCTCCATCGATATCGAAGAAGTTAATTGTACGAGTTCTTCCAGGTTTTCCTGAGGTTCTTGCTAGTTTTTTCCGATTGAGTAATCTGTTAATCATAGATGATTTCCCAACGTTTGATCGGCCGGCAATTGCGACCTCTGGTAAACGAACTTTTGGGTATTGTGCTTCTTCTACTGCACTAATAATAATGTCAGCATTTTGTATCGGAAATTTCATAGGTCTCACCTAATTTCTTTAATCTATTTTTCTTTATGAATCAGTCAGTTTCTATCAGGAGTAGCTCTGTTTTAAATTAAGCAATTATGCTGTAAAAGAACATCGCATCAATGTCATAAAGACTTAAATCTATCATAGTTAATTTTTTGTTCTTTTAAAAGCATAACATATTACAGATAAATTTCAATTATATTTCAATAATCTTTACAATTGAGAAACTCAAAAATGGTATTTTAGACTATTTTATGTTCTTTGGTCAATTTAAAAAATAAGAACCATTAATCATCCACCATAAAGTAAATGATTAATGGTTCTTAATATTGGTTATGCCTTAATTTCATTGCCTTCTTCATCATGGTAAATTGGTTCTATCTTATCTTTAACGGTATCTTCCGTAATAGTTACACTTGTGATATC